>CADCPJ010000129.1 GCA_902803245.1 uncultured Lachnospiraceae bacterium
GAATTTCACCCTCGGGTTCTGCATCGTGAAGTAGACCGACGGGAGGAGCAGGAGCATCCCGCCCATGACCCCTAAAACCGCCTCGAAGAGGATCTCCGGGATTCTCTTCCACGTCTTTTTTCCGTCCTCCATCACATATCTTAAGATGAAGTACGCGATGAGGAAGAAGACCTCGCCAAAGAAAAAGAAATAGTTCACGATGGCATTTATGAGCACGGCAAAGATGAACGGCCCGTGCCTCCTCTTCTCCATGAGATCGTCAAACGTCAGCATGAGGAGCGGGAAGAGGGCCACCACATCGTGGAAGTGGTAAAAGAGCAGGTTCTCGTTCATGAACCCGGAAAATGCATACATCACGGAGGCCGTGACCGCGTGCTCGGGGTTTCGGACAAACCGCCGGATCCACAGGTAAGACGTAAGCCCCGCCATCGCGTATTTCAGGACATAGATCCAGCCCACGACGTACATGAACGCGTCGGAGGGAAAGAGAAGCGACAGCCAGAAAGACGGGTTTCCGAGCAGATAGAAGCTCATGCCGCCGATAAAATTGGAGCCGAGGTCAAGGGACCAGTCCCAGATCACATTTCCTGATTTGATGGCGTCATTTGCGTACATCGCAAAGGGAATCTGCTGGACGTTGAAGTCTCCGGCCACGCTGAACAGGCCGCCCTTCATGATCATCGTCCAGCCAAGGCCGAGCACGCCGATCAGGAGATTGATCCCGAAGGCTTTCAGCGCGCATGAGCGTTCCTTAGTCATATGTTCGGTTCGTTTCATTATGTGTATCAATGCGAAGCGTCTCCACAAGTTGCCGGTCGTTCGTTAAATGAGATGGAAGTAATACATGAGGAAAAGCATGAACAGGATGTCCGCGAGGACGATTGCCACGATCACTTTTATGGCCGGATGCCTGTTCGGCCTCTTCTCCGATGCGTATTCGAGGTCGGAGTCAAAATACCTCGCGGCGGCGGCCGAACCGTCCCTTCCCGGTGCGGTCTCCTCTTTTTGGGACTGCTCAGCCGTCTCCTCATCCTCCTCTTCCGGGAAGCCGCTCATGATCCGCGCGACCTCCTCCGAAGTGACGGACTCGATGCTGCTTCCGCACTCCGAGGCGAGCTGGTCAACGCGCTCCATTCTCTCCGAGTTCTCACGGTTCAGGATCCGAATCAGCAGCATGCGGAAGGTCTCGTCGTACCAGTCCTCGATCTCGCCCTCGCTCATCTTCGCGATGCGGTCGATCTTCTCTTCGCCTTCCGTGTTGTCGTAGCGGATATTCACGCTGTTTAGGAGGAATTCGATCCTGCTGTAGAGGACGTGGTTTCCCTCCTTTAAATTGTCCGGATAATTCTCGATCGTCCTCCCGAGCTCTTTCAGGAGTTCCCTCTTTCGGGCGAGATCTCCGGAAAGGGTTGTGCTGCGGTACTCCGTGAGCGCCCCATAGAGGGGATTGGAAGGAATGTCGGGAATCGCCGCATCGGCCATCGCGTCGTGCGGAATAAAGAAAATGAACTCCTTCGATTCCACGTAGCGGTAGTCGTAGTGCATCCTCTTAAGCAGGTCCCTCACCCTCGAGATGAGCTGGGTGTAGTTCCGGATGTCGAAATCGTATCCCTTGTCCGCCTCGAGGTTAAATGACCTTCTGCTCAGCTCTGCCACGTTGATGACGTACTGCAGATAAGTGAGAACCTCCCCCTCGGAGGGGTTCGCGCTGCGCAGGATTCCGTCGATATTGAGCCCGGAGCGCATCTCATCCGTGTCGGCGCAGCCTTCTTTTGCCTTCCACCTGGCAAAGCAGCGGCGGTCGGCGTAATTCTCCAGAGTGTATTCCTTGTAACCGAAAGAGAGGATGTGGCTCTGGAAGAGCATCTCGATCTGGATCATCTCGTCGTGATAGTCATAATCCGGAAGAGCTTCCTCTCCTGTGTCAAGTTCACGCTTCGACTCCGCAACGATGCGGCTGACCTGCTCTCCGAGCGCGGCCTCCACGGCCGCCTCCGAGTTTTTCTCCGTTCCCGCAGGTTCTCCGTCCCTCGTTAATCTGCCCTGTTCCATAAGTTCCATCCAATCTCTCAAAAGTCAATGTGCAGTGTATAAAAGGCTCACGACGGACTAAAGCTCAGGCGTTTCTGAGCTCCGCTTTTTCAAGGAATTTTCTGTAAGCCCGGTACGCCTCATAGACGTCGGCCTTGCTCGTCGCTTCGTAGGGCGCGTGCATGTTGAGAACGGCGACGCCGCTGTCAATCACGTTCATGCCGTAGCGGGCCAGGATGTACGCGATCGTTCCGCCTCCTCCCAGGTCAACCTTCCCGAGCTCAGCCGTCTGTGTGCGGATATCCGCATCCGAGAAAATGCCGCGCAGGTGCGCGATGTACTCGGCATTTGCGTCATTGGATCCGGATTTTCCTCTCGAGCCCGTGAACTTGTTGAAGACAATCCCGCAGCCGAGAAGGGCGGCGTTCTTCTTCTCAAACGCGGACGCGTAGAGCGGGTCATAGGCCGCGCTCACATCGGATGAGAGCATGCAGCTGTTTGACAAGGTGCGGCGCAGCGACAGCTCGGAATATTCCCCCATGAGCTGCATCACTTCGGCGAGCGCATTTTCAAAGAAGCGGGAGTGCATGCCGGTCGCCCCGACAGATCCGATCTCTTCCTTGTCCACGAGCAGGCAGCAGGCCGTCCTCCGGATACTCTTCTCATCGATGATCGCCTTAAGGGACGGATAGGCGCACACGCGGTCGTCCTGCCCGTAGGCGAGGATCATGCTGCGGTCAAATCCTGCCTCTCTCGCCTTCCCGGCCGGTACGATCTCGAGCTCCGCGGACTCGAAGTCCTCCTCCTCGATGCCGTAATCGTTCTTCAGGATCTGAAGGACCGCTTCCTTCACCGCGTCCTTCTTCTGTTCCTCCTTGCCCTTGCTCCCGGCCTTCGTCTTCGCGTCTATGATGATGGGGCTCGAGCCGATGACAAGGTCGAGATTCTCCCCTTCCACTGCCTTCGACGCCTTCTTCTCAAGCTGTTCCTGGGCGAGATGGATCAGGATGTCCGACACGAAGAATACGGGTTCGTCTTCGTCCTCGCCAACGCTGAAGACCACTGTCTCACCGTTCTTTTTCACGACGACGCCGTGGAGGGCGAGAGGCTGCGCGACGTAGTGGTACTTCTTGATTCCGCCGTAATAGTGCGTATCGAGATAGGCGATGCCTGTGTCCTCATACAGGGGATTCTGCTTGACGTCAAGCCTCGGGGAATCGATATGGGCTCCCAGGATATTGATGCCGTGTTCGAGGGGCTCTTTACCTATATGAAAGAGTGCGATGGACTTGTTCATCCACACGGAATAGACCTTGTCGCCGGGCTTTAAGGTTTTCTTCTCTTCGATCAGCCTCGAAAGCTCCACGTATCCGGCCTCCTCAGCTTCCTCCACGGCGCGGTCCACGCACTCCCGCTCCGTCTTGCCGGCATTAAGGAATTCAATATACTTCTTCGAGAACTTGTCGCATGCTTTCTGCATTTTCAGATCATAGGTATCCCACACGTTGATTCGTTTCATTAAAAAAGTCCCTGTCCTTTCGCTTATGTGTCATAGTTGGTGCTCAATAAATATCCGTCCGGGAGAGCATCCCGTTTTCCTTAATACAGCTGCGTTCAGCTTAAGGAATTGCCTTCTTCTGCCGGACTTCAGTCATTATAATCCCGGTGCGTCACGTCCGCGTTGATGATTGCGGAGGTGACGGCAGCTTCCACGCCGCCCGCCCCCTTCTCGCCGTCGTCGCAGCAGGGGTCACTCATGATTTCGACCTTCTTCTTCGCCTCCTTGTTGATCGAAGTCGCGTCCCCGATCCCGAGGGACTCGCCCACGACTCCGAGGGTCGAGACGATCGACGCGATGTCGCTCGGCATATAGATCTTTGTAGCCCTCCCGTCCGATACGTCCTTCAAGGCCTCGATGCCTTTAAGGCGCAGAACGGCCTCGCTTACATTGGCTTCATTGAGCCTCTGCAGACCTTCTGCCTCCGCCTCGTAGACCAGCTCGATGGACTTCGCGCGGCCTTCGGCAAGGGCAATCTGGGCATCCCTCTCGGCCTCGGCGGCGAGGATCTTCGCCTGCTTGTCGCCCTCTGCGCGGCTGACCACCGCTTCCTGGTGCGCCTGCGCCTCGAGGACCGTCTGGCGTCTCTCGCGCTCCGCGCGCATCTGCTTCGTCATGACTTCCTCGATCTCTTTGGGCGGCTGGATGTTCTTTAACTCCACGCGGGTCACTTTGATGCCCCAGGGATCCGTCGCCTCATCGAGGACCGCCGCCAGCCTCGCGTTGATCTGGTCGCGGCTCGTCAGGGTCTGGTCCAGCTCCAGCTCGCCGATGATGTTTCTCAGTGTCGTCGCGGAGAGGTTCTGCAGACCCGCGATCGGGCTCTCGACGCCATAGGTGTAGAGTCTGGGGTCAAATACCCTGGCGAATACGACGGAGTCGATGTTGATGGTGACATTGTCCTTCGTGATCACAGGCTGCGGCGGGAAGTCCAGCACCTGCTCCTTGAGGGACACCTTCTTCGCGATCCGCTCGAAGAACGGCACCTTCAGATGGAGTCCCGCGTCCCAGACTGTCTTAAACTTGCCGAGGTTCTCAATCACAAACGCCTGTCCCTGCGGCACGACGCGTATGTTGGCCAGAAGAAGCCACAGAACGACCACCACAATGACCGCCACAACGATAATCGAAGCTGTATTCATAGTCATATCCTCCTTTTTCTTACTCCGCAAGGACAAGATGAGATCCTCTTTGTCCGCTTCGTGGATCACCCTATTATAGCACCAGATGCACTTTTGTGCTGTTAATTCTTTTCATGGATGCATTTTTGTGCTGGTATTCTTATTACAGGATGTATAACTGTTCAGCACCCCGGCACCCGGGATGCTTCGCACCTCTTCCTGCAGAAAGAAGATATCCTCTGACGGAATAATGAACAGACGAAAAGCCCCGCAAGCCCTTGGAAATACTGGATTCCTCAGGATTTGCGGGACTTCCTCAAATATCGGGGCAGCGGGATTTGAACCCACGACCTCTTGACCCCCAGTCAAGCGCGCTACCAAGCTA
>CADCPJ010000130.1 GCA_902803245.1 uncultured Lachnospiraceae bacterium
CCGATCTGTTCAAGCAGCTCGAGCCGCCTCGGGGACTGGGATGCCAGGATGATGTTCTCAAGGTCCGCCGTCCCCTCGAGCTCATCCCTCTCGTCATACCGCACTTCTATATGGAAGAAGGGCTTATCCACGAGGAGATAGTTGAGGAACACCCTGTCCCCCTCCCACAGAGGCAGATCGAAGACTTTCTCTTTGGGAATCCACCTAAGCTCGCCCTCATCGCACTCCGCAAGCTCCCCCTCGAAGCTGTCGGAAGTGTAGAGGTACATGCGCTCGTCCTCCCATTTTTTGCTCACGAACTCGACGACGCCCTTAAGCTTCAGACTCTTTAGCGTAAGCCCGGTCTCTTCCCTCGTCTCCCGGACCGCGCATTCTTCCGGCGTCTCTCCCCTCTCCATCTTCCCGCCGACTCCGATCCACTTGCCCTCGTTCAGGTCATTTTCCTTCTTGTTCCGAAGCAGCATCAGATAGCTGCCGTCCTTCTCAAGATAGCACAGCGTCGTACTCCGCATGTAAGAATCTCCTTATAAAAATGATGCGGCACCAAAGTCTCCTCAAGTGCCGCATGTCCTTTTCTGAAGCGATTCCGCCTGTATATCAGACGGATGCCGCAAAGCGGCGGAACTGCTCATTTCCTGCTGCCTGGTCCTTAAAGACCCCGCAGTGCTCGAGGACCTTTGAGAACACGACTCCAATCTCCTCCTCGATGATGCTGCCCGCATTTTCCGACGAGAACTCCGGATGTTTCCTCATGATCTCCGCGGCCCAGTCGGCGTGCGGAACGAGATCGGGGATCTCACGGATGTCCTTTTTTTCGAGGAGGGCGTTTTTTAGTTCCTCCATTTCCCCAAGGAGGCGGGAAGGGAGGACCGCCAGCCCCATGACCTCGATGAGGCCGATGTTCTCCTTCTTGATGTGGTGCAGCTCCGCATGGGGATGGAAGATTCCGAGCGGGTACTCCGCGGTCGTGCGATTGTTTCTCAGCACCAGGTCCAGTTCAAAGCTCTCCCCCCGCATGCGGGCAATCGGGGTGATCGTGTTGTGGGGCACGGCGCCCTTCCCGTCCGCCTGCACGCACATTCCGCTCTCGTTGGAGAAAGCATAGATGCCGGCTTCCTGATCGGAGTACTCTCTCCACGCCATAAGGATCCTGTCCGCCAGGGCGATGAGGCGCTCCGGGTCATTTCCCCTGATGCGGATCACGGACATCGGCCAGGACACGATGCCTGCCTCCACGTCCTCAAATCCCTTGAACGAGAGCTTCTCCCTTATGGGAGCTTTGGCCATGGCAAATGTATAGTTTCCTCCCTGGAAGTGCTCATGTGTGAGGATGGAGCCGCCGACGATCGGCAGGTCCGCGTTGGAGCCGATCGTGTAGTGGGGGAAAAGCTTCAGGAAGTCCATGAGACGCTCGAATGTCTCCCGGCTGATCTTCATCGGAACGTGCTCGCCGGACAGGACGATGCAGTGTTCGTTGTAGTAGACATACGGCGAGTACTGCAGGAACCACTGCTCCCCCGCAAGGGTGAGCGGAATGAGGCGGAGATTCTCGCGGGCCGGGTGATCGAGGCGCCCGGCGTAGCCCTCATTTTCCGGGCAGAGGAGGCACTTCGGATAGCTGCTCTGCTTCTTCTTCAGTGCCGCAGCGATGGCCTTCGGGTCCTTTTCGGGCTTGGACAAATTGATGGTGATGTCCAGGTCTCCGTATGCGGTGGGGGCCACCCATTTCCGGTCCTTCGCGATGCGGTACCGGCGGATATAGTCCGAGTCGCCCGCGAGCTTATAGAAGTAGTCCGTCGCTTTTTTCGGGCTCTCCGCATGGAGGGCGCAAAATGTGCGGATCACTTCACTCGGGCGCGGGGTGAGGCACCCCATCAGCTTCGTATCGAACAGATCGCGGCTCGCGATCCCATCGTCAATGATGCCGCGCGAGACTGCGTCGTCTGTGAGCACGGCAAGAATCTCCTCAAGGGGAAGCTGAGTCTCCTCCACTTCCCGCAGCGAAAAGTCAGGGTCCGGCTCATACTTAAGAACGTCCATGAGGGAGTTTCCCGCAAAGACCGCGTCCTCCCTCCCGATCAGCCCGGTGCTCACGCCGTAAGCTGTAAGAGCCTTAAGAGCATCCTGCACAGTCATCTTTTTCATCCTCTCTCCTCCTCGTCCAGGGTGTCGGTTATAAGACAGATTCCCTATTATGATTCCATTGCCAGGATTTCGTCGTCCGGATTGAGCCGCCCGGATTGAGCCGTCCGGATTCCGTTGCCCGGATTTCGCCGCCCGGATTGAGCCGTCCGGATTCCATTGCCAGGATTTCGTCGTCCGGATTTCGCCGCGCGAATTTCACCATTCGGATTTCGCCGTCCTGATCATCATGATGCGTCGAATCGCAGAAAAAAACAATAGCGGTTCGTCCGCTGCATATGTAATTTTGTTGCATTTTGAAATCACGAGTCCTATAATGGGCGTATCATAAGCGGGGGTATTGCCATGAGCGATGAATTCAAGCTTAGCAATAAGGTTGAGGAGCGCACCACCATATCCCTCTCCGTCTACAGCGTGGGGAGGCAGAAGTGCTCGCCCGGCTATGAATGGGGGCCCGGAATCCGGGATCATTACCTCATCCACTACATATCCTCCGGCAGGGGCACCTACACCTATGGAGGCCGCACGCACAGTTTGCAATCCGGCGACCTCTTTCTCGTCCGCCCGGATATGGAGGTCTCATACAAAGCCGACGGCAGCGACCCCTGGACCTACTACTGGGTGGGCTTTGCCGGAACCGATGCAGGAGCCATCCTGGAGGCGACGGATCTGTCCGGAAAGACGAATGTCCTTCGCGGAATCCGCTTCGGCGAGGAAATAAAAAAGAAGCTCCGGGATATCAGCGACGCATTCGGAAACACGTTCGAGAGCACCGTCCGGATGACCGGAGAGCTCTATCTCCTGCTCTCCCTCATGGTGTCGGGCGCCAGCACCGCCGCCCCTGTCGTCATGGATGACGCGGAGCACGTGCGCCGTGCCATCGACTACATCGATTCGCACTACTCCTACCCCATCTCGGTGGAAGACATCGCGGCCTATGTGGGAGTCAGCCGGAGCACCCTGTTCCGCCAGTTCCGCAGATGCTTAAGCACCTCCCCGAAGGAATACCTTGATCAGTACCGCATCCGCAGGGCGGCCTATCTGCTCAGGCACACGTCCCTCACGGTCAATTCCGTGAGCACTTCCGTGGGCTACGACAACGGCCTGTATTTCTCGAAAGTGTTCAAGAAGGCCATGGGAACAAGCCCTTCAAAGTACCGGGCGGAATAACCGGCCTCTCTCCCAGGTGCTGCATGCGGTGTTTCAGCGCTTCTCTCCCAGGCGCTGCATGCGGTGTTTCAGCGCTTCTCTCCCATCCGCTGCATGCGTCGTTTCAGCGCATTTCTCCCCATCCGCTGCATGCGTCGTTTCAGCGCTTCCTGGACAGGTACATCCTCGCATACGGGTCCTCGGCTTCTACTCGCCCCCCCTGCTCTTTTATTTTCGCAAGAGCCGCCTCCACAAGCTGCCCGGGCAGCTCCGTTCCGATGAATTCCCCGGCAACATAGGTGCTCTCTATGTTGAAAACCCCCGGCTCTCTCTCCGGAAAGCGAATCTCGCACAGTATCCTGCCGTGCTCATTCTTGCTGTAGATACTGTGGTTCAGAGTGATAAAGTTCAGATCCATTTTCCAAGTTCCCTCTGTTATCCAAAAAGCAGCCCCGACCCGGCCGGTCAGGGCTGCTTCACTATGAGCTGTTATCTCAGGTAGTCCTCGCTCACATATCCTGTGACACCGCCGTAGGAAACGCGGCACCAGCCGTTGGAGCGGACCGTCACCCTCACCTTCGTGTTCTTCGGGATCACGGTGATAATGTTTGATGACGATGAAGTGCTCCTGGAGGAGCGCAGCCTGACATTGGCAGTCGTGGTCATCGTGTCGGCCGACGACGAAGAGGAAGATCCGTCAGATTTGAAGTAACCTCCCTTCACATATCCCTTGCGGCTGCCGTACTGGACATAGAACCAGTAGCCGCTGACTTCCTTCAGCACGGTGATCGTCGTGCCTTTCGGGATCGTAGTCATGATATTCTCGGAGTTGATCTTGGGTGAGGAGCGGAGGCGGAGGTTCGCATTTACGGTCTCCTTCACGCCGCTGCTGCTCGTCTCTGACTTGAAATAGCCGCTCTTCACATAGCCTGTGCTGCCGCTGTACTTCACTCTGTACCAGTTGCCGCTTGTTCCGAGGACCTGTACGGTCTTGTTCGCCGGGATGACCCGGATCACGTTGTTCGACTTGATCTCCGGTGTCCTTCTTAAATTGAGCGCAACTGCCGTGGTCTGGGAGACCCCGCTCGAAGAGGAGCTGCTGCCGGAAGTAAGATAAGACCCCGATACATAGCCGGTTCTGCCGTTCTTATCCCTGACCTTCACCCAGCTTCCGCTCTCCTGAGCAAGGACAGTGACCTTCTCACCCTTCGACAGGACGCGGATAATATTCGTGGAGAGGATCTTCGGCGATGAACGGAAATTGAGATTGACGCTGACCGTCTTTACGTCGGAATCATCGTCATCATCCTCTTCCTCCTCCTCCTCCTCTTCTTCCGAGGTTGTCGATGTAAGGTAGGATCCGAGGACGAAGCCCTTCTTCCCATTGTAGCCGATATAATACCAGTCCGGATACTTGGAGGACCGGCCGATGAGTTCGACCGTCGCGCCCTTCGGAACCGAACCCACGACGGAGGCGGAATCTGTTGTGTTGGCAGCGGAGCGGATATTCACGGTTGCCGTCGTCTTGCGATAAAGGGCGGCGTGAACATTCACGGCTGACAGCGTCAAAGTTGCCAGACAGAAAAACAGAACGATGAGTCCTCTCATTGAACGCTTTTTCATAATCCCATCCTTTCAGTACAAAAAAATGCAAACATAGTGATTGTAACACATTCTTCACGGAAATTCTATAGAATAATCAAATTACCGTAAAGCGTCTGAAGCTGTCCGTGATTGCCCTCATTCAGTCATCACTTCTTGTAAAGAATTGCGTATAGCCGCCTGTAGCTCTCCGAGGCACTCTCATCCCAGCTTACGAGGTACCGGTCGAATTCCTTCATCTCGTGTCCCTTAAGGTATCCGTTCATCACGCGCATGGCGGCGTCCTGGTACTTCGCGGAACCGGGCAGGCTGTGGCAGTAGGCCGCCAGCTGCCGGAACTCCTCTTTGTTCATAGGACTGGGAGTCTTTAAGAGCATGAGCCCGCTGAGGAAGCTGTACGCGTACTTCGCCTCGTTCGCTTGCCGCTTAAACTCCTCACACAGATCATCTCCCTCGCTCCATTTTTCAAAGAGAGAGGCATAGACGCCAATCGCCGGGCGGATCCCCAGATCCATGCCCTCAAGCTTGTCGATGACCGAAATAAGAGATTCCATGCCCTTCCGCCTGTTATTATTCTTCTTCGAGATATACTCCCCCGCGCGTTCTCTCATGAGCTCGTTGATGGTCCAGATCACGGGATCCACCGGCCAGGGATCACTCATTTCGCCGGAAAATGCGGCCTCCGCAGCCTCCAGATACCGCATGACCGTGTATCCGGTCTTTCCGTCCTCGTCGGACAGGATGAGGTCGAGCTGCTTCCGGTATCTCCCGTCATCGCAGCTGTCCAGCTTCTCCAGATCCGCTTCGCTATGCATAGTCCGCCCCAGGGCTTCTCTCGCGTATCCGATCACCATCAGGTTCTGGGCCATGTTGCTGCGGGGCGACCACAGGGCAATCCGAAAGAGTGCGCTTTTTTCTTCTTCGCTTCTCCCGGACCGGAAGATATTCCTTAAAATGCGGTCAGGGGCATGATAAGCCATTCGAATCCAGCTGTCTATGATCGGAATGCCGCACAGGTTCTCCTTTGCCTCCGCCTCGGCGGCATTCACCTGGTCGAGCTCCGCGAGCAGGATCTCCTTCATTTCCCGGTGATACTTGTTGCAGTAGGCGAGCTCAGTTTCGGTGAAGTCATGGGCCTCTTTTTCGCCGGGCTCGATTCCGATCGCCTGAACGGCTTCCCTGTACACTTCTCCCGCGTCCAGAGGAAATGCCGAAAGATCCGTCTCGTTCACGTCATGGAATTCCCCGTGGAGTGCGTCATAGACGCGCATGGAGACAAGGCGCCTCATCTCCTCGTCTGTCTCATCGAGAAGCTTCTCCACGAGATCCTGGTCATATGTCCAGGAGTCCGGATTCCATCTCATGGCATCACTCAGTTTTTTTGTGTATATTCTCCGCAGCTCTTTCTTGTATTCGTCCGCACCCCTGTCCGAAATCAGAACCTCGTCGAAAGTCGCAGCGACCGTGTTGACGTACATCCGGTTGATCTGCCAGGAGGGAACGCCTTTCAGCAGCCCTTTTTTGTTGTCTGCGGCGCTCCTGTTATCTCCGGCGCTCCCGGCGCTCTTAATTCCTCCGGCGCTCCCGGCTTCTCCGGTGTCTCCGGCTTTCCCGCCGTCTCCGGCGCTCGCGGCATTTTGGGTGTCTCCGCTCCTCTCTTCCGCTCCCGCATCCTCATCATTTTCATCGTCTTCCGAAGCGTTCCTCATCCCCAGGAAGAAGCCGATCGCAGCAAGGCACACAGCTGCAATCAGAGCCACCCACATCTTCAGATCTCCCTCGGGCCATGAAGCCCAGAAGGCAAAGACAGCGAGCGAGCCCAGAAAGAGGACGAGCAGGCTTTTAAACATAAAAAACGGAATGGCAATCAGAATGCTGAGCATCATGAAAATGCAGCTGATTATGAGGAGTTTGGCATTCCCTTCGCCGGGAGTCCCGGATCCCGCAAAGTTCCTTGACAAAAAAAAGATCAGCAGCACATAGGACGCAGTCCGGCAAAGAGCGGTGAGGGACATCACCACGCGGTTCCCGCTGCTTTGCGCATCCAGAAAAATGGCAACAGATGCAGCGAGCACCGCGATCCCGATCATAAGAATTCTGTTCTGCACGGACAGCCACTGATAGATCTGCTCCACTAACGGCAGGACAGCAGAGTCGGCGATTTTATTATAAGAAACGATCAGATATGCAGCCTGTCCCATGACGAACCACTCCCCAGCCACTTGATTATAATGCTTACAGCCGTTAACGAAATTGTCTTTCTTGCGCAGAACATTTCGTTTTCCCTATATGCAGGTAAGCTAAGCAATTGCCTTCGGCAAACTTAAGGTTAACCGATATAACAATAGACATCATAAATATAACATAGAAGTCTCTTGCAATCCATCCGCTTTTATTATATGCTTGCTTTACGCTATCCGCAGATAAATACCTGCTTTCCTTGCTACTTGCATTTATTATATGTTATATGCTTGCCTTACGCCTGGAGGCATGAGATGGAGACGAGAGTCGCAGTGATCAGCATCATCGTGGAGAACAGGGAATCCTCAGCGGCCCTCAACGAACTGCTTCACGAGTACAGCGAGTACATCATCGGCCGGATGGGAATCCCTTACCGGGAGAAGAACATCAGCCTGATCTGCATCGGCATCGATGCCCCCGTGGACCGAATCAATTCATTAAGCGGAGCCATCGGGCGGATCCCGGAGATCAGCGCCAAGGTCGTATACGGAAAGAAGCAATGAGGGCGGGACGCATCCCGCGCCGCACTGCATTTTACATCGATGAATATCGGAATATCCCCTGACACCAAAACAGCCTGCACGCGGCTCTTGCGGTGAAAGACCGGACGAAAAGCTTAAGCCAGGGGTACCGGAATGCCCTGGTTTTTTGCTGTTCTTTTATAAAGAGGCAAAAACGTGACAACGGGGACTGTCCCCACTGTCACGTTTTCAGGCACAGAGCCGCGCAGATTTCAGAAATTTAAAAAGGAGCGCAGATCATGACGGAACAATCGGGCATGAATGCCGTGGCGGCAGCAAACCGCCTGCATATCAGCTTCTTCGGCTGCAGGAACGCAGGGAAATCCAGTCTGGTAAATGCAGTCACCGGCCAGGACCTGGCCGTAGTCTCCGATGTGAAGGGGACGACCACCGACCCCGTGAAGAAGTCCATGGAGCTTCTCCCGCTCGGGCCGGTCGTAATCATCGACACGCCGGGTTTTGACGACGACGGAACCCTCGGCGAGCTGAGGGTTCGGAAGGCGAGACAGATCTTAAACCGCACCGACATCGCCGTCCTCGTCGTGGACCGGACAGCAGGCATGAGAAAGGAAGACAGGGAGCTCCTCGCCCTCTTTAAGGAGAAAGAGATTCCCCACCTCCTCGTCTGGAGCAAGGCGGATCTTGAGCCCGGAAGCCATTCGGACGGATTTGCCGCTCAGGAAAACCCCGAAAACGAGCTCACGGTCAGCGCCGCAACCGGCCAGGGAATCGAAGCCCTGAAGGAAGCTCTTGGCGCCCTCGCTCCGAAAGAAGATCCCTCCCACACGGTGACGGGGGGACTCATTCATGCGGGCGATATCGCGGTGCTGGTGGTTCCGATCGACAAGGCCGCTCCCAAGGGCCGTCTCATCATGCCGCAGCAGATGACAATCCGGAGCATCCTCGATGCGGGCGGGTCGGCAGTTGTGACGCTCGACACGAAGCTGGCCGACACCTTAAATTCACTGCGGGAGGATCCGGCGATCGTCATCACGGACAGTCAGGTCTTCTCATATGTGAGCAGCGCGGTTCCGGACCGGATCCCCCTCACTTCCTTCTCCATCCTCATGGCGAAATACAAGGGGACCCTTGAGACATCCCTGCGGGCCATTTCCGCTTTTGACAAGCTCAAAGACGGAGACCGAATCCTGATGGCGGAGGGATGCACCCATCACCGGCAGTGCGGAGACATCGGGAC
>CADCPJ010000131.1 GCA_902803245.1 uncultured Lachnospiraceae bacterium
GCGGCCATCGCGCAGTCGTAATACATCCCCGTCAGGGAATAGTCCTTCATCGTGACGGACTGCACGCCGAAGAGGACATTTGTGGAAAGGACCGTGGAATTTGGCCCGTCCTTCACCTGCAGATAGTTGTAGACCGACTCCCCCTCGTAGGTGAGGCCGCTCTCCCAGAAAGCAAAACTGTCCGAGCTGCCAAGCGCGGTGCAGACAGCAAAGAGGGCGGCCGCGATCACGCACATGAGGAGGGGCCTTCGGCCTTCCCGGTTTTTCTTATCTCCGCCCGGGTCCTCTCCCCCGGGATTCCCGGGCGGAGTCTCTCCCGCGTCCGCGCGGCCGGACAGGAAATAGATGAGGGAGAGCGCAAGCAGCACGCCCGAGAAAATGAGGAAGGTCACGCTGGTCCCGACAGACGGGATCGTGACAAATGTCGGCAGGAATGTGCCGAGTATGCTGCCGACCGTGTTGCAGGCCCCGAGCTTCCCGACCGTCGAGCCGCTGTCCGCCGCGCTCGACACCGTGTACCTCACGAGGGAAGGCGTACAGGTCCCGAGCAGGAAGCAGGGAAAGACGAAGATCAGGAGGCAGGCCGCAAATGCCGCCAGAACGAGCAGGTTGTGGCTGACCGTGACGACGAGGAGGCCCGTCACGCCGATGATCAGGTACTTCCCCAGCACGGGAATCGCCGCGATCCAGATCGAAGCGATGAGAAGCCTCCGGTAGAGCCTGTCGGGATTCGGGTCGCGGTCCGCGCTCCGTCCCCCGTACACGTTGCCGAGGGCCATGGCGATCATGATCGTCGCGATGATGATGGTCCAGACAATCTGAGAGGACGAAAAATAGGGCGCGAGCAGCCTGCTCGCCCCCAGTTCCACGGCCATCACCGACATTCCGGCAAAAAACTCCGTGAGGTACAGATAGATCTTACTCTTTAAAATTCGTCTCAAGTGTGAGTGCTCCGCTTATGCTTTGTGCAAGCCTCCATTTTCGAAGAAGCTTTTGAGCCGGCCCTTTCGGTATGGGGCTCACCGCTTCTCCGGAGCATCGACGATGTTCGGGCAGTCGAAGTCCTTCCTCCACACGCGGGGGGCGGTCCAGTGAATGCCCTGGTCGATGATCTTCTGGATATACTCGTTGTGGTAGTTCGGGCTGGTCTCGTGTCCCGGCTGGAAATAGAAGATCCTGCCGTAGCCGCGGGTCCACGTGCAGCCCGAGCGGAACAGCTCGCCGCCGCGGTACCAGCTGATGAAAATGTTGTCGTCCGGCCTTGGGATGTCGAAGGGCTCGCCGTACATCTCCTCCTCTTCCAGTTCGATGTATTCCGGAATCCCCTGAGCGATCGGATGGGACGGCATGGCTGTCCAGACTCTGCAGAAGTCGTCCTCGCGCCATTTCAGGCAGCCGCTCGTCCCGAGCAGGTACATGAAGGGCTTCGACTTGTGGGCGGAGTGGAGGGGCACAAACCCCATACCCTTCTGGACGCGCTGCACGATCTTCATCGCGAGCGAATCCGGGATCGTCTCCTGAAGAACGTGGGACCACCAGACGAGGACGTCCGTCTTCTCAAGCAGCTCGTCCGGAAGTCCGTACTCCGGCTCAAAGATGTTTGTCATCGTGATCTCAAGCTCGGGATCCTTCGACAGTGCCTCAGCCAGGGTTCCCATGAGGCCCTTGGGATAGACCTGCCTGATTTTTTCGGCCCGGCTTTTCATAAATTCTGCAAATCCGGCGTAGGTCTCATCGTCCATGCCGGGGACGAACTCGCGGCGCACTTCGCCGAGTTCCTGCGCATACTCATACCATAGTGTGACTCTGATCATTTTTTAACCTCTTCCCTGCGGATGAAACTTGGTTGCAGATGAAAAACAGTACTGCGGACGGAACAGCGTCATCTGTTCCGGGCCGCATTACAGCACTTCGCGGTACCTGCGGAGATCTTCCCTCAGCTGCTCGATGCGGTCGCCCTTCGAGAACTCCCTCTCGACGATGTAGGCCTCACAGCCTTCCCTGTCCGCAGCTTCTTTGAGCTTCGCCCAGTCCACGATGCCCTCGCAGGCAGGGCAGTTGATGGCTCTGGCGTGGTCGAGCATCTCCTGAATGCTTTTGTCGAAGACGGGCATGCCGTCGACAAACTCGACGTCCTTAAAATCGATGGGCGGAAGCGGTCCGATGACCTCGCTGCTCTCCTTCACGTGTATGAGTTTCACGCGCCCGCTGTACTCTTTCACGAACTCCACCGGGTCAAAACCCGCCGCCGCGCACCAGCCGGCATCGAGCTCGAAGCCGACGCACTCCGGGTCCGTCTCCTCCATCAGCACATCGATCACCCTCCTGCCCTCACAGGGCCCGAACTCCTGGGTGTGATTGTGATAGATCATGATGCATCCCTGTTCCCTGCAGGCCTTTCCGTACTCGTTCAGTTCTTTTGCGAAGCGGTGGACATCGGCATCCGTCAGCATCATCTCCATGCCAAGTCCGACGTTGCGGCATCCAAGGGCTTTGGCGTAGGGAATCATTTCCACGATCTGTTTCTTCGTCGGGACGTGCATCGACACGATCTCGAGGCCGAGCTCCCTGGTGAGGGCCTTCATCTCCTCCGCCGGGATCTCGAAATCCGGCCCGAAGAGCTCCACCCCGTCATACCCCATCGCTGCGGCGCTTCGAAGGTTTTCGCGGCTGTCGTTGTGCTCTCCGTCTATAAATGAATACATCTGAATATTGATTTTCCCCATCAACTGAACCTCCTAAAAAGGTGACAATGGGGACTGTCCCCATTGTCACGTTTCCGTGCTGTTTTTATAACATACATCCTCACCGGGCTTATGCGCAAGGGGATATTTCTCCATTTGTCCATAAGCCGCGCCGTTTCGTCTAAGTAAGGCGCCTCCTTGTAAAAATGCGGGATATCAGAACGCGACGCGGATCTCCTCCATCAGGCAGTCCCTGGAATTCCCGCCGGCATAGATCCGGAAGAGCCCGTCCTCGAGGCGGTAGACCTTCTCGTTGTCGTAAAAACCCATGTCCTTCTTCGGGAGCGTAAAATGAATGCTCTTCGACTCCCCGGCTTTCAGCTCCGCCTTCCGGAATGCCTTCAGCTCTTTCACGGGGCGCACGAGCGACGCAGTCACATCCTGCATGTAGAGCTGCACCGTCTCCCGGCCGTCCCGCCCGCCGGCATTCTTTACGGTGACGTCGATCTCAAGGGCATCGCCCTCTTCTTTCACCGCAAGTCCCGAGTACTCGTAGGACGTGTAGCTGAGGCCGTAACCGAAGGGGTAGAGGCTGTCAAGAGGCGCGTCGAGGTAGCGGGAGGTGAACTTGCTCTTTGAACCCGGGCGCCCGGTGTTCATATGGTTGTAGTAGACCGGGCACTGCCCTGTCATCGCCGGGAAGGAGGAGGAGAGCCTGCCCTCCGGGTTCACCCTGCCGGACAGGACATTCGCGACGGCGTGCCCCATTTCAATACCGAGCTGCCAGCCTTCCACGATGACGGGGACATAGTTGTACTCCCAGTCGAGGGCGAGAGGCCTTCCGTTCATGAGGAGGAGGACAACCGGCTTCCCCGTGTGCATCAGCATCTCAAGGAGCTCCCTCTGCCTCCCGGGGATCGTGATGTCCGCCTTGGAGGAGGCCTCGCCGGACATCGATACGAGTTCGCCCAAGACTGCGACGATGACGTCGCCGTAATCACCGGCCGAAAGCACCTCGTCCATATTGATATCGCCCTCCGGGCCGCCGCAGCGGAAGTATCTGAGGTTCTTAAACGTCTCCTCCATGCCGGCCCTGATCGTTACGCAGTCCTCCTCCTTCCAGCTCATCGCCCAGGCACCGATGATCTCTTCCCGGCTCTCGGCGAGCGTCCCGACGAGGGAGATCCTGGCATCCTCTTTCAGAGGCAGGACATTCCCTTCATTTTTCAGGAGGACGACGGACTTCTCCGCAGCCTCAAGGGCGAGATCCCTGTGCTCTTTGGGAAGGACCTTGTAGCGGGCCATTGCCTCTTCCGAGACATAGGGGTTGTCGAAGAGTCCCAGCCACATCTTGACGGAGAGGATGCGGCGCGCAGCCTCGTCGATCACTTCCATCGGCAGCAGGCCTTCTTCCACCGCGGACTTCAGCTCTTTGCTGTAGATCTCCGTCCCCATGTCCATATCCATGCCCGCGAGGGCGGCCTTGATCCCGGCGTCCCTGTCGTCCTCCGCTATGCCGTGAACAACGCACTCTCGGATCGCGTTGGCGTCGCTCACCACAAACCCCGGGAATCCGAGCGACTCCTTCAGGGTCTTCCTTAAGAGGAACTCATTGACCGTGCAGGGCACGCCGTTCAGGTCGTTGAATGCCGCCATCACCGTCATCGCGCCCTCATCCACAGCCGCCTCGAAGGGCTTTAAGTAAGCGTTGTAGAAGAGGTGCATGGCCATGGAGACCGTGTTGTAATCGCGCCCGGCCTCACAGGCCCCGTAGCCCACGTAGTGCTTGAGGCAGGCCGCCACATAGTTCTCCGTGGAGGAATGGTCGTTCTGGAGGCCGCGGACCTTCGCCCGGGCAAACTCCGACCCGAGATACGGGTCCTCGCCCGG
The DNA here is from genome assembly GCA_902803245.1 of uncultured Lachnospiraceae bacterium. GTDB lineage: Bacteria > Bacillota > Clostridia > Lachnospirales > Lachnospiraceae > Chordicoccus. The sequence continues at coordinate 4,575 of CADCPJ010000131.1, forward strand.
CCCCTCGGACACGCGCCCCCATCTCGCATCCCTGGCCACATCCAGCATCGGGGCAAAATGCCACGCGACGCCGGCCGCCCTCGACTCCTTCGCGGCCATCCGCGCCGTGCGCTCGAAGAGGTCCGTGTCAAAGCTTCCCGCCTCCGCGATGGCGATGGGATAAACCGAGCGGAAGCCGTGGATGACGTCGAGGCCGAAGATCAGCGGGATGCCGAGCCTGGACTCCTCCACCGCGATCTTCTGCAGCTCATTGACCTTCACGGGGTCCTGCACCATGAGGGACCCGACTCCTCCCTTCCGGATTTCGTCCTCGTGATAGTCCTGTTTGGCGCCTTCCATGATCTTCTGAAACTCTTCCTTCGAGATGCGCCCGTCGGTCATCATCTCGATGAGCTCGGCAAACGGCACGTCAAAGCCGCCCACGATCGAGGGGGACTCCTGGTTCATCTGCCCGATCTTCTCTTCCAGAGTCATCCTGGATAAGAGGTCCTCAACTCTTTTTTCCTGCTCTCTCGTCAGTCCTTTCATAGCCTTTCGTCTCCTTTGGTGATGTGTATGATCCGTTGGCATCCGCGGTATCGCCCCGCAAAGTCAGTCTGTCCCATCAATCCGTGTCACGTCTCCGTTGACGCCCGCGGTATCGCCCCGCGAAGTCAGTCTGTCTCATCAATCCGTGTCACGTCTCCGTTGACGCCTGCGGTATCGCCCCGCAAAGTCAGTCTGTCTCAACCAGCGTCACTTTCCCGAACATGCCGGACGGCTCATAGAACCCCTTTTCGTGTCCGAACATCCCCTGGTCATAGTTGAGAACGTCTCTTTGCGGTGTGTTCGCCGCCTCGATGACGAC
>CADCPJ010000132.1 GCA_902803245.1 uncultured Lachnospiraceae bacterium
CAGGATGCTGGTGAAAGAAAAGAGATTCATCCCTTTTGTCCACTGGCCGTGCAGCACAAAGTTGATCAGAGAACCGCTCTTCCCGTCACTCTTTAAGAAATACCATGCCCCGCCGCCTATGATCGCGATGAACAGCAGGATCTCCAGCGTCACGGAAGCATTGTGCATTGGCGTATTCAGGCCGTATTTGGAAAGGCTCAGCTTCCATCGAAGTCTCGGATCATCCTCCAGTTCGGAGCCCATGTCGAGATCGTCCCCTTCATCGATTCTCTCAATCAGTTCCTCTCCCTCATGTGACCAGTAGTCAAACCCTCTTTTATAGCCGAACATCAGATAAGCGGCGAGAACAGCAAGGAACGCAAAGGCCGACGCTGCGGCTATGAGGGAGTACAGGAGGACATTTTTATAGATGTGAGGCTGCTCAGCGGCATAGTAATAGATTAAGCCGTCGATGTTCTTGCTCTCTCCGTAACAGGACACGTCGTTAATTGTGAAGAAGTCCCGGTAGCTGTCCGTAACCGCCGCCTCCGGCAGTTCCAGCGACACCGCATTCCTTCCGATCATTTTGGTATTGCTCGAGTTCACAATTGTCTGGTTATCCGGGTTCAGGGAGAAAGCAATTGTCCCGAAGGCAACAAGGCTCCTCATGACCTCATTCATTGTCTCAAGATTTTCAGGCCTTAGGACTTTCTCCGGCACAGCGATCAGAAGCGCCCCATACTTTTCTTCCTCCCCGGCAGTGTCCAGGCGCACTCCGAACATGGCGTTTGTAAGGCCGGTCTCCTCGTCCGTCTTCGCATCATGCACGACCGACGGAATTCCCTTAAGCAGGCGCCGGAACTCATACGTGGAAGACTCCGGAGTACTTCCAAGCTCCATATCGATGTAGTCGGAATTGCTGACCACTTCTTTTCCGTCGTGGTCGTAGATCATAATGTAGTCCGCTTCGATCAGATCGGAGAAGGTCTGCAGATCCTCCTTCGTCTGAAGCTCCGGTCTTTCTTTCAGGATCCCGGCAATCCGCTCCGCATAGGACAGATAGGTGCTTTTCATTTCATCAATCGTCGTTTTTTCCTGCACCTTGCTCTCTTCGACTCTCTGTTCGAGGACACTCAGAGACTTTTTGACGCTGCTGGTGACGCCAAAGAGCCGGAACAGGGAAATGAAAAGGGCTGCCAGGATAAAGACTGCGACACAGCCTATGGCAATCAGCGAAAATGCCTTCCTGACGGATTGTTTAAATGAAAGCTGCTGCGCCTGCTCCTCGTTAATCCTGTAATGGCGCACAAGCCGGATCAGAGAGAAGGCCCAGACGAGAAGGATGATCCCCACAATCACAAAAGCAGCGAGCACGATCGCGGTCTGTTCGGTTGTCATCGTGATGAACTCGTCTTCAGGGACCAGATAGACCAGATAGGACCCTGCACCGGGAATATCGGAGCTGTCCGCGGTCTGGATAAATGTCTGATAGTAAGAGCCGTTCAGCGATATCACTCCGGAAGACTCGATCAGTTTTTCGACAGTCATGGATTCCCTGCCGTCTGGTGCCCCGTCAAGCATCTCCTTCGTAATGCCGCACTCCTCTGCCGTAGAGAAATCAGTCGGCAGCGCATCCGTCCTGTACAAAAGGGCATGCCTCCCGTCCGAATTTTCATCCATCGAGACGATGAGAACGTGGATGCCGAGTGCCTCCTCGATCCCTTTCATCCTGCCCTCGGCATCAAAGCTGCGCCTGGCCTGCTCCTCCAGAACAGATACCAGCTCGCCTTCCAGATAATAGACATCGCTGCCGATCTTGCGATATGCCACTAAATAGCAGTCCTCCGGGGCGCCTGTTTCCCTGTTTTCACCCAAGGGGACAGACACCACCCCGGATATGCCGCTCAGAGCTTCGGCATCAATGACCTGCTCTTTCGGGTATCCGTCCGGATAGTGGACAGAGCCGTCCGAAACCGTTACGATGACTCCGTTATTGTACTCTGTGCTTTTCCTGTCCCAGTTGTTGTCTGTCATTCCTTTGGCAGCAACGGAGGTGAGCGCCACTTTGTTCGTGAACTTCTCCAGTTCAGCGGTTTCCACACACGCGTTGAGGCTGCTTATGCACCCGACGGAGCTGTAGATCGCTCTCATCTTCGCAGCCTGCATATTCATGTTGTAGGCTCCGTTCACGGCGGTATTCGTGTACAGGAGAAACAAGCCGTACACCACGCAGAGTACGGCAAGCAGCGCAATTCCTCCAAAGAGCTTCAGTTTCGGTCTGTTCATCTGTCTTCCTCTTGATCCGCCAGGCTGCTTACAGTCGTTTTAGTTGAACCGGTCGTCACAGCTCTTAACAGCAATTGTCTCCGCAAGGGCGCATTCGGTGCGCAAAAGCGAAGCACTTCGTTTACCTTGCAGGCAGGGCACACTTTTTCTATCGTCTTCCATTATGGCATTCCAGGGCAAGGGGGTGTTCCAGAATGTCATATTTTTTTTATTTTCCCCTTTTTCCGATGCGCAGTATGTTAGAATGAAAATGTTCGAATCATGGCATTTATGTAAAGGTCCGGCTGTATATGAATACTCTGTTCGCGGAGAGACTAAAGAAACTGAGGATGGAAAGAAACATTTCGCAGGCACAGCTTGCGGAACAGATGTTTGTCACTCAATCTACCGTGGCCAGATGGGAAAACGGCAGCCGCCTTCCCGATGCCATCATGATCTCCAGGCTTTCGGGGTGTCTCGGCGTAAACGTCAGCAGCCTGCTCTCCGCCGCGTTCGACAGCGGAAATGCCCCGAACATCATCATTGTGGACGATATGAAGGCCGCAATCTCAGCCAGTCTTCCCATTCTCGAGGAAGTGATACCGAGTGCCACGATCATGGGTTTCACGCGGCCGTCGGAAGCCGTGGAATACGCGAAGGCGAACCGGGTCGCGATTGCCTTTCTGGATATCGAGATGGGAAAGGTCAGCGGGCTGGATCTGTGCCGCACGCTGCTCCAGGTCAATCCCCGCACAAACGTCGTGTTTCTCACCGCGTACAGCGAATATGCCTTAGAGGCGTGGGACACCGAGGCCAGCGGGTATCTGCTCAAGCCGATTACACCGGAGAGCATACGGACGCAGCTCCGAAATCTGCGGTATCCATTATTCTCAGGGAGCACTGTCAGGTGAACATCCCGGCAGGATGACTGTGATTATACCATATGAAAAGCCGGCAGGTAAACCCTGCCGGCTTTCTTTATGAGCCATCCATAAGTCACTCTGCAATCAGTTGAACTGGGAATTGTAGATCTCGCTGTACAGTCCGCCGGTCGCCATGAGGGAGTCGTGGTTGCCGGTTTCTACGATGTTGCCGTCCTTCATGACGATGATCAGGTCCGCATTCTTGATCGTAGAGAGTCTGTGGGCGATTGAGAAGCTTGTTCTGCCGGACATCAGCTGATCCATCGCTTTCTGGATGAGGATCTCGGTTCTTGTGTCGACATTACTGGTCGCCTCGTCGAGAATCATCATCGGAGCATTTTCCGTCATGGTTCTTGCAATCGTAACCAGCTGCTTCTGACCTGCGGACAGCGCGCTCTCTTTCTGGATGACGGTGTCAAGACCCTGAGGCAGCGTAGATACATAGTGGCTCAGGTTCGTCTCTTCGAGAATTTCATTCAGTCTGTTCTCGTCGACATCCTTCAGGTTGTATACGACATTTTCTCTGAACGTTCCGTTGATGACCCAGGTTTCCTGCAGGATCATGCCGAAGATCTCCCTGAGCTCCTGCGGCGACATGTCTTTTATGGACACTCCGTCGATCAGGATATCGCCGCTCGTGACCTCATAGAAGCGCATCAGCAGATTGACGAGCGTCGTTTTGCCTGCGCCGGTAGGACCGATGATGGCGACCTTCATGCCGGGCTGAATCTTGCAGGAGAAATTGGTGAGCGTAAGCTTCGCCGGGTCGTATCCGAAGCACACGTCGCGGAATTCCACTTCGCCGCGGATATTGTTGTGGTCGAGAAGCCTCGGCTTATTGCTCTCATCGGGAAGCTCTTCCTCTTCAAGGAAGGTAAACACTCTGTTGCAGGCGGCAAGACCGAGCTGAATGGTGCTGCTGGCCTGGCCGATCTGTGCCAGAGGATCCTGGAAGAGAGCCACGTATACCAGGAATCCGGTGATTACGCCCATATCGGGGATGCTGCCCTTTGAGAACAGGACGCCCGCGACGATAAGGACTGCCGCATAAGTCAGATAGGAGACAAAGGTCATGGCAGGCTCGATCAGGCCGCCGATTCCCTGAGACTTATAGAGGATGCTGCCAAGAAGCGTGTTCTTTGCCCTGAACTCCTCAATCTTTCTGCTTTCCGCGTTGAAAGCCTTGATGATGAGCTGGCCGGAATAGTTTTCTTCAACAGTGGCGTTGACGTCAGCGAGTGTCTCCTGGTTCTTGTTAAAGAGCGGCAGGGCTACCTTGAAGGTGACCGCAATAATGATCAGCATGACCGGAAGCGAGCACAGAACCGCAAGCGCCATCTGCCAGCAGGCGAGGAACATGGCGATCATAACGCCGACCAGCATGACGCCTGACTGCACCAGCATGCCCACGCTGTTCTGAAGCGATGTGCTCAGGGTATCCACGTCGTTGGTGATAACGGAAAGAATATCACCGGTCTGGGTGGTGTCGAAGTAGTTGAGGGGCAGTTTGTTGATCTTCTGGGAGATCTGCCGTCTAAGGAGCATGGAAAATTTCTGGATCGTTGTGTTTAACACGATGCCGGAGATCGCACTCCCGATGAACGCGATCGCAACAAAGATAGCGATCCTGAGGCCGATCGCGCCTACGCTCTTAAGATCCACGACAAACTTTCCGTCCACCGCTTCTCTCCCCACCGGAGAAATCTCATTTGTCAGGGTGCGGATGCTGCCCGGTGTCAATATTGTAAAAATGACAGAGACAAGAAGCAGGATGATCGCCACAAAGAAGGGCGCGTAGTAGGGCTTGAACGCCGCCACAAGGCTTCCCAATTTACTGTTTTCTTTAGCAGGAGCATTTGTGTTTGTATTCATAATCCTAACTCCTCCTTACTAAGCTGCGAGAATGCAATTTCCTGGTAGACCGGGCAATTTCTCACGAGGTCATAGTGTTTGCCGATTCCGACCATCCTGCCCTGATCCATTACCACGATCTGGTCAGCGTCCATGATCGTGCCGACGCGCTGGGCGATGATCACTCTCGTGGTGCCGGGGAGCTGCTCCTTGATGTTGGCCCTGACCGTCCTGTCGGTCTTGTAGTCGAGAGCCGAGAAGGAGTCGTCAAATATCAGGATCTCCGGCTTGGCAGCGACTGCTCTGGCGATGCACAGTCTCTGCTTCTGTCCGCCTGAGAAATTGGTTCCTCCCTGGGCGACTTCCGATTCGTATTCACTTCTCTTTTTGCTCACAAAGCTGTCCGCATCGGCAATCTTTGCCGCCCACCTGACATCTGCGAGGGTAAGGTCCGGGTTGCTGAAAGCAATGTTGTCTTTGATGTTGCCCTTGAAGAGGAATCCTCTCTGCGGCGCGTATCCGATGCGGTCTCTTAAATCTTTCTGGAGCACATCTTTTACATTGACGCCGTCGACGTAGACTTCGCCGCTCGTGCAGTCCGCCATGCGCGGGATCATATTGATGATCGTCGTCTTGCCGCTGCCCGTCGCGCCGATAAAGGCAATGGTCTCTCCGCGGTTTACCTTGAAGGAGATATCCGAGACGGCCTCCTTGTCCGTGCCCGGATAGGCAAAGCCCACGTTCCTGAATTCGATCGTTCCCTGTTCCTTGAACTCGACGGGATGGTCGGGGTCAAGCACGGACACTTCGTGAGACATGATCTCCGAAATACGGCCTGCACTTACGGTAGCTCTCGGCCAGATCATGATCAGCGTCACAAGGAGAACGAAAGAGATGACGATCTGGCTTGCCAGCATGACGAACGCATTGGTCGCGCTGAAAGCCTCACCCGCCGCCTGCATGCTCATTCCGTTTAAGACATACGCGCTGACCCACAGAATGGAGAGCGAAAGTCCCATCATGACCATGGTGATGATCGGGTTGAAAAGAGAGGTCGCCCGGCTCGTAAAGATCTGCACCTTGGTGAATTCGCTGTTGACTTTCTCAAACTTGCCTTCCTGATAGGATTCCGCATTGAATGCCCTCACGACTCTTACGCCTGTCAGGTTTTCTCTGGAGGATATGTTGAGAGCATCCGTCAGTCTCTGGATCACCTTGTACTTCGGGGTGATGAGGAGAAGCAGCACGACAACGGCTGCCACAATGATGAGAAGCCACACTACAGATACGACCGTAAGTGACGGATTCGCAAACTGCACTAAGAGGATGATAGACCACACCATTGTGATCGGAGCGACAAATGCAGTCTTTAAGAAGGTGAGCAGCGCAAGATGGACATTCTGCATGTCGTTGGTCGTTCTCGTAATCAGCGACTCCGTTGAAAACGCAGCAAAGTCCGAAATTGCAAAATCATTGGCTTTCTCATACATCTTCTGCCTGAGATTCGTAATAAAGCTGCTTGCAGCCGCACTGGCGACGAATCTTATGATGACCGCAACCGCGGCCATGAGGATCGCGCATATAACCATATAGAAGCCATACCGCCAGATCTCGTCCACGCCCTTTTCCCGGCTGGCCTGCACAGCCGCCGTAAGAACACTGATGTTTACCACAATCTGCATGGTAAACAAAACCTGAAAGATAGTCAGCACAAATACCACGGCAACGGATATCCAGTGCTTTGCATTCATGTATTTAAACAATAATTTTATCACTGCTGCCTCCTTGTTTTTTTCAGTCAGTCAACTGCGGAATAAAAACCCCTCTCGAGAGCAAAATTTCCGCATTTGTGAATGAATAACAGATTCCTTCCGATTGCTTCACCGCTCTAGATCACTTTCATGGGCAATCTCTCCTCCCTCTCCGTAAGTATCGTTGAATCTTTGTCCCCAAGCGCACAATAAATCAAAGCCTTCCGCAAAAAGGGCTTCGCAAAAAGGGCTTAGATCTCCTGATTGTATAGATTTTCTGTGCCCATGGCAACAGGGGTTCCGTTTTGTCATAGGAAACCTTTCCCGATTATACCGAAACCGCCCATCGCTTTCAACACAGAAATTATCTGGACGGCTTTTTCAGGCGGCGGGAGAGGCGGGATGTGGATTCCTTTGCATCGTCCGGCCCGGGGGACGGGAGATCCGCCTCCCCGCTTTCCTCACGAGCGCTCTCCCCGTCAACCAGGAGCGCCTTCCGGCTGACCTTAATCTGCAGAACCTTCCGCTGGTCAACATCCGTGATGACGACATGCAGATCCTGGAAATCAAAGCTCTCACCTGCGCGCGGGATGTATCCGAACCGGTTGATGATCCACCCGGAGACGGTGACGAAATCATGATTCTCCGTGTCGTCATATTTGATGCCGAACCGCTTGAAGAGATCGTCTGTCTCTGCGTCACAGCGAATAATATAGGATCCGTCCGGCTGTTTCTCGTAGTACTCCCTGACGATGTCATGCTCGTCCCAGATCTCTCCGACCAGCTCCTCCAGAATATCCTCGAGGGTGATGATGCCCTCCGTTCCCCCGTACTCATCCAGCACCACCGCCATATGGAGCTTGGAATTCTGCAGCTGGCTCAGGAGGCCGGAGATATGCGTCCCGCGGGTCACATAGACGACCGGCTTGATGACCTTGCGGAGAGGCACCCCGTCGTGATAGACCTGCTCGTAGAAATCCTTCTGATGCACAACGCCGACGATGTTGTCGATCGAGTTCTCATAGACCGGCAGCCTGGAGAAGGAGTTCATCCGGAACAGCTTGCCGATCTCTCCTGTCTCCATGGTGAGATCGATACCGACGATTTTGACCCGGGGCGTAAGTATGTTTTCCACATTGAGGGCGCGGAAGTCGATCGCGTTCGAGATGAGAGAGGACTCGCCCTCCATCAGATTGCCCGCTCGCTGCGCCTCCGAGACCATCATCATGAGCTCATCAGAGATATTGGCATCGTCGTCCTTCACTTTGATGTGCTTGTTGACCAGCGCCTGGAATTTCCCCATAATCGCCGCGAGCGGAAGCAGGAGGCCCTCAAAGAACTGGACGACTCCGACAGTGGCGCAGGCAAACCGGATCGGGATCTTCCTTGCAATTGTCTTCGGCGTGATCTCGCCGAAAATCAGAACGACCACGGTGACGACAATTGTGGATACGGTGGGCCCGTAGGCTTCTCCGATGATCCGTGTAAAGAGAAGGGTGCTGACCGTGGTCAGCATGATATTGACGATGTTGTTTCCGATGAGAATCGTGGTGAGGAACCTGTCAAAATCGTTGGTAATCTCCAGAACGCCGGCGGCCTTCCTGTCGCCTTCGCGCGCGAGGTTTTTAAGCTTGATTACGCTGACGGAAGAATACGCCGTCTCGATCGCGGAAAACATGCTGGACAGAAGCGCGAGAATAATAATGAAAATGAGATTTGCTCCGTTATTCATAGTTTTCGC
>CADCPJ010000133.1 GCA_902803245.1 uncultured Lachnospiraceae bacterium
ATCGAGATTTTATACCACACGAAGGATATTCCGAAGCTCTGCTATGTGGGCGGCAAGTCGGACTGGATCGACTTAAGGGCAGCGGAGAGGGTCGAGATGAAGAGAGGGGATTTCCGCCTCATAAATCTGGGGGTCTCCATAAGGCTCCCGGAAGGCTATGAGGCCCACGTCGTCCCCCGCAGCTCCACCTTCCGCACCTGGGGGCTCATCCAGACCAATTCCATGGGCGTTATCGACAACAGCTTTAGCAGCGCCGAAGATGTCTGGATGGTCCCGATGTACGCCACGAGGGACACGGTAGTGGAGACGGGGGACAGGATCTGCCAGTTCCGTATCATGAGGAACCAGCCGAGGCTCGTTTTCAGGGAAGTGAGCGCGGAGGAGCTCAGCGGCCCGGCGAGGGGCGGCTTCGGCTCGACCGGAAGGGAATAGCAGGTATCATCGCTGCGAATCAAAAAAACCCGGGAACTTGCAGGCAAGTCCCCGGGATCTCAATTCCAGAATCATTTTCCGTCAGTCTCGTCGAATTCTTCCTCGTCAAGCAGCTCGTCGAAAGCGTCCGCGGCCCTCTCGTACTCGTCGTCGTCCTCGATGTTCTCGAGCTCCGGCTCCTCGTCCTGTCCGTTGTCGATGTAGCGGTAGAGCAGCACATCGGCGTCCTCTTCCATCTCACCGTCCTCCGTCATCGGCATAAGCGCGATGTAGAGGTTGTCTCCTGCGGGATAGATCGCGAGAATCGCGCACTCGAGCTCGGAGTCGTCCTCGAGTGTGAGGGTGACTGTATCGACCTCCATTTCCTCGCCGCCGTTTGTTTCAAAATCTCCCATAGTTCATCCTCCTTAAAAAAGCGGCACCTGCTTCCTGCCGCAAACCTTCTCATTCAAGATGCCGGTTCTTAAGCTTCCGGGATCTTTCTCCCGATGCGAAAGAATCGCGAAAAGCACGTATGCGAGTATAAATGTATCAGATGCCATGCCAAAATGCAACGCAAAAGTTGCGGTTCGCAAAAACCGCGGAAAGCGCAGAAACTTCAATCCGCAGGGCGCGTAAACTTCAATCCGCACTGGAATATTTGCGGGTTCTGGTGTAATATGAAAATAACGTCAGAATCAGCATATTTCAGGGAATTTTCAGATGAACGAGCACAAGATGTGGGATATTGTCCGGCAATTCGGATTTGCCGGGGAGACCGAATCGATCGCCCCTTTCGGAAGGGGACATATCAATGACACATACAGTGTGAGCTGCACCGGCGGTTACAAGTACATTCTTCAGAGAATCAATGTCAGTATCTTCAGGCACCCGGAAGATGTGATGAACAACATCGAGCAGGTGACTCTCTATCTGCGTGACAAGATCCGGGAAAGGGGCGGGGACGAGCGCCGGGAGACGCTGCATGTCCTTCGTGCGTCCGACGGGAGAACGTTTATCACCGACAACACCGGTGAGGTGTGGCGCGCCTACGACTTCATTCCCAATTCCGTCAGCTGCGACATCGCGAGGAACGCGGGGGACTCATACCGCTGCGGCATCGCTTTCGGGTCGTTTGAGAGGGATCTCGCTGATTTTCCCGTTGACCGCTTAAAAGAGACAATCCCGAATTTCCATTACACCCCTGCCCGCTACGACAATTTTGAGCAGGCGGTCCGGCAGAACTTTGCCATGCGGGCGGAAGGCTGCAGCGATGAGATCCATTTTCTGGAGGAGAGGGCTGCGTGCAGGTCGGAGCTCACCGATGGGTGCGCCGCGGGAAAACTGCCCGTGCGCGTGACGCACAATGACACGAAGATCAACAACGTGCTGTTTGACAGAGTGACCGGTGAGATCTTAGCTGTCGTGGACCTCGATACCGTGATGCCGGGGCTGACTGCCTACGATTTCGGAGACATGATCCGATCGGGAGCCGCGACCGGCGCGGAGGATGAGGCGGACCTGTCAAAAGTCGGCTTTGATATCAGCAAATTCGAGGGTTATCTGCGCGGGTATATCGAGGGCTGCGGCGGTGCGCTCACGAAAGAGGAGATAAGGGTTCTTCCGAGAGCGGCTTATGTCATCACTTATGAGCAGGCCCTTCGCTTCCTGGAGGATCACTTAAACGGAGACATTTACTACAAGATCTCCGTTCCGGGACACAACCTGATCCGCGCCCGCACGCAGATCAGACTTCTTTCTGAGATGGAGAAGTATATGGACGAGATGCAGCGAATGACGGCTGCATATCTGTAGTACAGGGAGAACTGTCGCTGGCGCTTTCTTTTTTGTGGGCGTACAGCGGCATTTCTCTTGTTTTGCTCAACGCGCGGTGGAGTTTTTTCCGCAATTATGAGATAATTAGTATTCAGCATGAAGAAAAGAGGGCATTTTGGAACTGGACCGGAGGAAAATATGGGGGCAGACAGATATCATGTACTTCCAGGGGACCCCGAGAGTCTCGGGGCAAAACAGCTTGCAGTAGGTATCAATTTTGCATTTGCGGTGCCGGAGGACTCTGAGGCCACTCTGGTGATCGTCAGTACGGACGGAGATATGAAGGAGATCCAGCGCATCCCGCTGGACAAGGAAGCGCGAACGGGCTGTGTCTCGTCTGTGTGCCTCAAAGACGCCAGGGCGGAGGAGATCGGCTACTACTATGAGGTCGACGGAAAACGCGTCATGGATCCCTATGCCTCCGGCATCCGGGGAAATGCCTGCACGGTGCTTCCCGGAACCTATGACTGGGGAGAAGACGCATTTCCCAGAATTCCCCTGGAGGAGCTTCTCATCTACAAGCTCCACGTCCGCGGCTTCACGAAGAAGGCCAGGAAAGTGAAGAAGAGGGGGACATTTGCCGGCGTCATCGAGCAGATCCCTTATATCGAGCAGCTCGGCTTCAACGCCGTGGAGCTCATGCCGATTTACGAGTGGGACGAGTCTCTTAAGATCCAGCCGTTTTCCGCGGCCCTTGACGATGGAAAGGGAACCGCGAAGGCCGCCCCGATGAAGAACTACTGGGGCTATGCCGAGAAGAATTTCTTCTTTGCCCCGAAGGCGCGCTTCTCTTCTGATCCCGACGCCCCTTCCGAGCTGCGCTCTTTAGTGAGAGCCCTCCATGGCCGCGGGATGGAAGTCATCATGGAGATGTACTTTCCCTCGGGAACCGATCCCTTCATGGCCATGCTGGCGATCCGCCACTGGAAGTCGCAGTACCGCATCGATGGGTTCCATTTCATCGGCGACGGCGTGCCGGTGAGCTCCATTGTGAAAGATCCTCTGCTTACGACCACGAAGCTCTGCTTCGAAAATGTGGACGCGGACTGGATCTACGGCGGAAATGAGCCGAGGCTTCGGAATCTCCTCGTGTACCGCGATGAGTTTGAGCACACGGCGCGGGCCCTTCTCAAAGGGGATGAGGGACAGCTTGAGGACTTCGCCCGCTTTGTGCGCAGGAATCCCTCCACGCATGGCTACGTCAACTACGTCGCCAACGTCAACGGCTTCACGCTCTACGACGCGGTCTGCTACGACCGCAAGCACAACGAGAAGAACGGAGAGGACAACCGGGACGGGACGCACTGGAACCTCAGCTGGAACTGCGGCGTCGAGGGCCCTTCGAGGAAGCGGCAGATCCGCAAGCTGCGCATAAAGCAGGTGAAAAATGCACTTCTTTACACCTTTCTCGCGCAGGGAACGCCGCTGCTCCTCGCCGGAGATGAGGGACTCAACACCCAGGGCGGGAACAACAACGCCTACGCCAGCGACGACTCGACCGGCTGGACCGACTGGAGCGAGGGTAAGGATGCGGAGGAGATCCGGAAGTTTACGGCGGCCCTCACGGCATTCCGCAGGAAGCATCCGATTCTCCATATGCCGAGGGAATTAAAGGGCACCGATTACCGGTCCCTCGGCTGCCCGGACATCTCCTTCCATGACAGCAAGGCCTGGGTCTGTTCATTTGAAAATGTATCAAGGACTCTTGCGGTGATGTATAACGGGCTGTATACTCAGGAAGGCAAAAAACTCCCCGGGGACGGGAAGGGGAAGAGCGACGGCAATGAGGCCGGGGCCTTCCCGCCGTCAGAGTACGTCTATATCGCCTACAATGCCTTCTGGGATGCGCATCCGTTTGCGCTGCCGGACCTGCCCGCGAATTGGAAATGGTATCCGGCGATCAGCTCGGGGGCAGAAGCGGGGGCGGAATTCGCGCCTGAGGACGCCCCGCCGTGCGAGAACCAGAAGTACTGCGAGTCAGGCCCGCGCACGGTCACGGTCCTCATCGGAAAGCGCGACGAGACGATCAGGGAAGAGACGCCCGCCTGGAAGACGCGGAGGAATCACAGAAAGTCCGGCAAAGCGAAGAACCCTGAGGAAAACCCGGGAGAGGGCAGAAAGTCCGGCAAGGCGAAGGATCCGCAGGAAAGCCCGGAAAAGGGCAGGAAGGCGGGCAAAGCGAAGGATCCGCAGGAAAGCCCGGAAAAGGGCAGGAAGGCGGGCAAGGCGGAGGATCCGCAGGAAAGCCCGGAAAAGGGCAAAAAGTCCCGCGCAGCGAAGGACGGATCAGAAGAGAGCGGGAAGGCCAGCGCAGCGAAGGACAGTTCAGGAGAGAGCTAAGAGGCTTGGAATTACATGGAAGAGAAGAACCGCCTGACCTTGAAAAAAGCTGCTGCCCACTTAAGGACCATCACGCGGCACCACAATCTGGTATGCGGGTACTGCCTGAGAGCGGGCCTCATTTGCCAGGGCCTCACTCATGATCTCAGCAAGCTCTCCCCGACGGAGTTCCTTGTCGGCGCCCGCTATTATCAGGGCATGAGAAGCCCGAACAATGCGGAGCGGGAGGAGAGAGGATATTCCTCCTCCTGGCTGCATCACAAGGGAAGAAACAAACACCACTACGAGTACTATCTCGACTACACGGCGGACAGGAACAACAAAATGGGGATGGCCGGAGGGCAGATGCCGAGGCGCTTTGTAGCCGAGATGATCTTTGACAGGGTGAGCGCGTCCAAGGTGTACCAGGGCGACCGCTACACCGACCGCTCGCCGCTGGAGTATTTTCTCGCGAGCCGGGACAGGAGCTGGTTCATCAACGACGTGACGAAGCGGCAGATGGAATTTCTTCTCCGCATGTGGGCGGAGAAGGGAGAGGACCACACGATCCGGTACATCAGGAAGGTGTTCCTGAAGGGAAAGAACCGGTACCGGTGACATCCGCTTAAAGCGGTTGCCGATATGGTGAAGAACCGGTGCCTGCGGCATCTTTAGATCAGGTGCCATGCCGGGGGAAGAATCAGTGGGGATGTAAGGAAAGGCCAGGAATGTTGAGGTTCAGGAAACCGGGCAGCGCCGACTATTATGACTACAATCTGATTGCTGTGATTATCCTCTTGATCGGATTCGGGCTCGTCATGCTCTACAGCACGAGCGCCTACCGGGCGGGGATAAGATACAACAACGATATGTATTTCTTCACAAAGCAGGCGCGGTATGCCGTACTTGCGGTCATCATCGCCATCGTCCTGTCCCTGGCAGACTACCACATCCTGTGGGGAATGGCCAACGCGCTCTATGTGCTCTCCATCATCCTGCTTCTCCTCGTGAGGCTGACGCCTCTCGGCCGGACAATCAACGGCGCGAGGAGATGGATTGCGATCGGCCCCGTAAGCTTCCAGGCGGCGGAGGTCTCCAAGATCGCAGTGATCGTCTTCGTGCCGATGCTGATTACAGCCATGGGGAGAAAGTTCCGCGGGATGAAGGCACTCCTGCCCCCGGCCATCGCGGGAGGAATCCAGGCACTGGCCGTCTATATCCTGACGTCGAATCTCAGCACGGCCGTCATCATCTGCATCATCACGGCGACGGTGATCTTTGTCGCCCACCCGGACACGAGGAAGCTTCTTCTCATCGGAGCGGGCATCCTCGCCATCGGCGCGGCGGCGGTCGCGATTGTGGCCATAAGCGGCGGAAACGGCGGCTTCCGCTCCATGCGCATCCTGGTCTGGCTCCATCCCGAGGAGTACTCCTCGGAGGGCGGATACCAGATTATGCAGGCCCTCTACGCCCTCGGAAGCGGCGGCTTTTTCGGCAAGGGACTCGGCAACAGCATGCAGAAGCTCGGGGCGGTTCCCGAGGCCGAGAACGACATGATCTTTTCAATCATCTGCGAGGAACTGGGGATCTTCGGCGGCATCATCGTCGTCCTCCTCTTCCTCTACCTGCTCTACCGCCTCTTCTTCATCGCCCAGAACGCTCCGGACCTCTTCGGGTCGCTCATGGTGATCGGCATCTTTGCCCACATCGCGTCGCAGGTGATTCTGAATATCGCCGTGGTGCTGGCTGTCATTCCCACGACGGGGATCACGCTTCCCTTTGTGAGCTACGGGGGGACGTCGGTCTTCCTGCTGATGGCGGAAATGGCCATCGCACTGTCGGTGTCGAGCAGCATCCGGTTCCGGTCCGTGGAGAGGGACCTGTGGGGGGAATACGGAGCCCACGAAGAGTTTTAGCGTATTTTTGAGACGGCAGACGGGATGAGACG
>CADCPJ010000134.1 GCA_902803245.1 uncultured Lachnospiraceae bacterium
GCGCAAAGCAGAAGAGAAATGGGGCAGCGGAATCGTCGAACAACTCAGTCTGGATCTTCAGGCGGCATTCCCTGGTGTTAAAGGATTCTCTGCTCGCAATCTATGGTTCATGAAGCAATGGTATTCCTTCTACACGTCAGCGGAAGCAAGTTCAGAAATGGTTCGTGCACTTGAGAACAGCTTTGATATGGACAGCCCAAAACTGAAGCAGATTGCTTCAGAAATCCATGAACAGGAGCCAAATCAAACACCATCAGAAATGTCTTTCCCTTCATATTTTGCCTTTGTGCCCTGGATGCATCACGTCTTGATCATACAAAAGTGCAAGACGGTTGAAGAAGCACTTTTTTATATCAAGCATACCATCGAACATCACTTAAGCAGGAACGCCCTCGATAATTGCATCCGCGCTGATCTGTACCACACATCCGGCAGCGCGATCACTAATTTTGATGATTGCCATTCCATGCCGCAGGGAAAACTCGCGCACGAACTTTTAAAGGGAAACTATGACCTCAGTTTTATCTCTCTCCGGGAGGAATATGATGAGAAGTCTCTTGAGTCGGCGATCGAGCAGCGAATGACCAGATTTCTGTTGGAACTGGGTGATGGCTGGGCTTTTGTCGGAAGGCAGAAAGAAATCATCATAGCCGGGAAGAGCCGGAAAATAGATCTTCTGTTCTACCATATTTACCTGCGCTGTTATGTAGTTCTGGAACTGAAGGTCAGGCCTTTCGATCCGGAATACGCCGGAAAGCTGAATTTCTATGTCAACGCAGTCAATGAATTCATGCGCAAAGACGGCGATAATCCGACGATTGGCCTATTGATCTGCAGAGAATTGGATCGTACTGAAGTGCAATTGGCATTCCAGGGCATCACGACTCCCATGGGTGTTGCAACCTACGATAACGTTCGTATCAATGAGATCCAAAAGCACCTCCCTACTCCAGATCAGATCCGTCAGCAGATCTTGCTTGCCGAAGAAGATTATAATCTGACCTTGAATGAGAGTGCGGAATCGAAATGAAAATGTGACCTCAAGTCAAACGTCAAGAGGCGGCCGTGCGGCCGCCTCTTGTGGTTTTGTTGGTTTTGATCGATCGCCTACTCCGGCTTTGACGCGTCGAAGACCACCCGGTTGGAAGTCCAGTAGTTGGTCAGGTACTCCACCTCGACCACTGTCGCATCCTCCGGCACCTCGAAGGTCACAGTGCCCTTCGCCTTCCTGCCCGAGGAGAGCGTGACGCTGATCGCATCGTCCCTGTAGTAGGAAGCCTCGCAGCTCCTGCCATCCGCATAGCAGTCGAAATCGAAGTAGCTGATCATCTCATCGGAGTTGGAGACATTCTCGAACTCGAACTCGCAGGTGATGAAGCGGCAGCCGTCCTTCGGCTCGATGAACATGTTGTCCGACGAATCCACGAAGCAGGACAGGTACGTGACATTCAGACTCTTGGATTCTACCGTCTCGCCCACCTTCACCGCATCCGCAGTCGCCTCGGTATTCTTCTCCAGCACATAACCGCTGTCCTTATCACCCTCAAAGGCGAACTTGATCTTCTTCTCCGTCAGGAAGTTCGGCTCATACTCGATCTCGACTTCCTCTGCATCCTCCGGCACCTCAAAATATACATATCCCGAGGTCGAGCGCCCCGCGGAAAGCGTAGCGGACAGGTCCTCTTCACCGCCGTAATACGCGTCGCAGGCATAGCCGTCCGCATAGCACTCAAAGCTGTAGAAGGAGATCCCCGCATCGCCCTTGTCCGCCGTATTGATGAACGCGAACTGCGCAAAGATGTACTTCTTCCCGTCCGCCGGCTGCATGAACTCGTTGTCCTCCTTATAGTCGCCGGAGGACATGTACACGATGTCCATCTTCCCGTCGTGCAGCGTGTCGCCCACATGGTAGACGTCCTTGGTTTCCTCCTTGGCCGGCTCCTCCGCAGCAGGCTCTTCTTCCTTGGCCGGCTCCTCTGCCGCAGGCTCCTCTTCCTTTTCGGTCTCATCTGCAGCGGTCGCTTCACTCTTGGTCGGCTTGCTCGCCTTATCGTCCGAGTCGGACCCGCCCGCTGATCCCAGCACGCCGATCACGATCAAAACGATCAGCACCCAGAACCACACTCTCTTAAAAATCGGCTTTTTCTTCTTCATAAACCCATTCTCCTTTTCGTTCTTTCTTTCGCA
>CADCPJ010000135.1 GCA_902803245.1 uncultured Lachnospiraceae bacterium
CTCGAAGCCGTAATCCCCCCAGGGCTGCACCCAGACCGTATTGCCGCTGTGCGTCGTGAACTCAAAGGACGTGTGATAGGTGTCGTGCCGGCTCTTCCAGTCGGCCATGAGGTCCGCCGTCTTCGCGTAGCTCACAGTCACGTGCTCTCCGTCGTCGTCGAGAAGGGAAGCAATCACCGGCCCGTCCATCACCTCGTCCGTGTCCCCGACGTGATAAGTGAGGCCGGAGGATGTAATGAGGGCGTTCCATTCGGTCATGCGGGTCTTAAGGCCCTCGTCGTCCGAGTAGACCGCGGGCTTTATGTGGGCGGGATCCAGGTCGACTTCCGTCCTGGCCGCTCTCACCGCTTCATAGATGAGGGATCTCGCTTTTTCCGTGTCGAGCGTTGTGCCCATGACCTCAGGGACAATGATTCGGGTGCCGTCCCCCTGCTGCTCCAGATAAGCATCCGCCGGCTCCGTCATTTTCTCAGGATTCAGCATGTCCATGGAGTCCATGGCGGAGCTTAAGGCATCCTCGTCGAAGTCCATCACAAGATCCACGGTGTAAGGCTTCTCACGAAATACCGCGGCGATCCAGGTGAGCTTCGGCTGGGCTTTCAGGCAGGACTGTGCATTCGAGGCATCCGTCACGGACACTTTGAGGTCATTTCCGGAGAGAATGACCTCATCCCCGCCGGGACCCTTGACCTTCAGCTGATATCCGTCCGCCACTTCCTTCAGCTTCTCCCTGGCAGCCGCGAGAGTGAGCCCGCTTAAGTCGACGCCGTTCACAGAGCTCTTCGGCTCGAAGTGCCACACGAAGAAGATCGCGACAAAGAGATACAATAACAGGAGCGCAGCGACCGCACAAAGGACCATTCTCTGTCTCCTGACGACCGCCCGCCTCTCATCGATGCTCTGTCTCTTTCCGGATCTTCCCCCGCTCTTTCTCATAATCTCTTCTTAAAAACCTGTCCTTATGTGTGAGCGGCATATACAAGAAGAATCTACAGCCGCATAATCAGTCGTATGTAAAATGCGATCATATGGCAGAGCGCCTCTTTTGAGACCGACTCGTCCCTGCCGTGGACGGACGCGCGCTCCTCCTTCGTCATGATCATAGGTGTAAAGCGATAGATGTGATCGGTGAGTTTCTCAAAGAACCTCGCGTCCGTCCCGCCGTTCATCTGATACGGCGATACAACAGCGCCGGGCCAGGTCTTAAGGATCACGTCCTTCAATGTCAAAAATGCATCGCAGTCGATCGGGGAGATGCCGGTGGGATTCGTGCCCGAGACAAGCTCCACCTTCACCCCGGGATCCGTGATCACACCCCTTAGATGCGTAAGGACCGACATAGTCGTATCACCTTCAAGGAGACGCACGTTGACCATCATCTCCGCGCTCTCCGGCAGTACGTTGCAGGCCGTTCCGCTCTTTATCATCGTCACCGCCGCCGTGGTGTGCGCCATCGCCCGGAAAGTACCCCCAAGGAGGGACGACGCCGCGCAGATCGCAGGAGATGCAAGGTCCGGATGCCTGAAAAAGGGAGCCATGTAAGGCGGAACCTTATCTCCGAGCTCCCGGAACATCATTTTCACGGAGGTGCTTAGTCTCCCCGGGAACGGATGGCTCTCGATCTCCCGCGCCGCTCTGGCGATTCTCCCCGCAACAGTTGACCTCGGAGGCACGGAGGCATGACCTCCCGAGCCGTCTTCTATATAGACGCGGTAGTCCGCCGTCCCCTTCTCCGCCACGCCGACCACTGCCGAAAGCGAGCGGACCCCCGGGAGACCCTCCGGAATGAGGGAGCCGCCTTCGTCCAGCACAAAGTCCGGGCGGACGCCTCTTTTGTCCAGGTAATCCACGATCTCCCTGCAGCACGGGCCGCTGATCTCCTCCTGTCCTCCGAAGGAGAGGTAGAGGTCATTTTTCGGGACATATCCGTTCATGAGGCAGTACTCCGCAGCCTCCATAATCGACAGCAGAGTGCACTTTGTGTCGAGGGCGCCGCGCCCGTAGATCCGCCCGCCTCTCACACTGCCTCCAAAGGGATCCGCGCTCCAGCCGTCCCCCGCAGGGACCACATCCATGTGCGCCATGAGCACGGAAGGTTTTTCGCGGGACTCCCCGGGTATTCTTATGAGGACGCCGAATTCTCCGATTCGCAGCGCCTCGCCCTTCTCAAATACGACGGGGAAGCGCTCCTTTAAGAGAGCTCTGAAGCGGGCAAACTCTGCAAAGCAAACATCCTCCGCATTCGCCGAGGATACTGTCTTAATCCGGAGCATAGCCCTCATATTGTCATAAACCCGTTCTTTTCGAAGCTTCATCTTCCCGGTTTTAATGCTCTTCAGGCATTCCATACGAAGACACTTTACTTTTTTTGGAGGAAACAGTCAAGCATTTTGGCGAAAAGGGCACAGGGCATTTTGGTTGATAAATGCCGTTCTTCGTGAGGATCCGCCTCGCTTTACACGCCCCGGAACTTATGATAGAATAATCTTTCGAGTTATGGATATGATACTATAGTTGTTTTCGCCGTTAGCGAAATGATCTGCCTATAATAAATGAAGAGGAAGAGGAATACCTGATGGATTCATACCTGATTTATACGGACTCGGCAGCTGACATCCCGCAGAGCGTCTTTGCGGAATACGATATCCGCATCATCCCGATGGACTACATGCTTGACGGAGAGTCCGTCACCTTCTATACGAACAGTCCGGACCACGACGCCGAGTGCGACAGGGTCTTTGAAGCGCTTCGGCGGGGCGCCGAGGTTCACACTTCCCAGATCACGCCCTACCGCTACATCGAGAACTGGACTCCCCTTCTTAAGGAAGGGCACGACATTCTCTACCTGTGCTTCTCCTCGGGCATGTCCGCCACTTACGAGAATGCCGTCAGTGCTGTCCGGATGCTGAAGGAGGACTTCCCCGACCGCAAGATCATCGTGGTCGACTCCCTCGCCGCCACCGCGGGGCAGGGTCTCTATACCCACGTCGCGGCGATCAACCGCGGGAAAGGCATGAGCATCGAGGAAAATGCCCAGTGGCTGAACGATCACAGGAAGTACCTCTGCCACAGGTTTACCGTCGGCGATCTCGACTATCTCCACAAGGGCGGCCGGGTCTCCGCTGCCGTCGCACTGGTCGGAGGGATGCTGAACATCAAGCCCCTCCTCATCATCGACGACGAGGGCAAGCTGCAGGTCGTCGCCAAGGCCAGGGGCGAAAATTCGGCCCTGAAGAACCTGGTTCGGGCGCTTCAGAGGCAGTGGGGCGTCGAGGATGTCCCGGAGCTCATCTACATCGGCCATTCCTCCCTCTATGAAAAGGTGGAGGACCTGAAGAATATGGTCCGCATGGCATTAGGCGACAAGATCCGGATCGAAGTCATCTGCGAGACCCCGATCATCGGCGTCCACACGGGTCCGGAATTCTTCTCTTTGATTCATTTCGGCAAACAGCGCAAAGAATGAGCAAGACAGGATTGATAAATATATGAGAAAAACAGGTTTTATTATATGTGCGTGTCTCCTTTCAGCTGTCCTTACAGGCTGCAGTCCGTCGGCAAAGGGAGGCGATTCCATCTCCGATAAAGAGGCTGTCTCAGACTCCGCAGGCGAGCATCCCGACGACGGGACCATCGTCATCCCGACGGATTCCGCTGCCGCCGTGGCGGAGGAGGTGACGAAAGACAATATCGATGATTTCGTCGAGCTCGGGGAGTACAAGAATCTCACGATCGAGGCGGGAGAAAATGACCCGATCAAGGAGGGCATGACCGTAAACTTAAGCTACAGCGGCACCGCGGCCGGCAAGCCGTTTGACGGGGGCACCGTGGCCGACTATGAGCTCATCGTCGGCTCAGACAGCATCGTGGAGGGCTTCGAGGAGCAGCTCATCGGCCACAAAGCGGGAGACCGCGTGAATGTGACCGTGACCTTCCCCAAGGACTACGGCAACGATTCCCTGGCAGGGAAAGAGGTGGTCTACGACGTAAACATCAAAGCCGTGTACAAGACCTCCCCCGACATCGCCTATGCCCAGTTCCTCGACTCGTGTACGCTGAAGAAGTACCCCTCTTCGCTCTATGACCACTGGTCGAAGATCTATCTGGACAGCTACAAGGACATGCTCGGAAGCACGGACGAAGAGCCCGGGAAAGAGGAGATCCTCTCCGCCATCGGGATGGACGAGTCCATGTTCAACGATCTCGTCCAAAGCAACATCAAGGAGCTGCTCGTGATCGAGTCCGTGTTCGGCAAGGAGGGGATCTCCAGAGATTCCGACGAGTACCAGGCAGCCATGAAAGCCTACCTGGACAGATACGAGTACCGCTCGAAAGAGGACGCGGTGGCAAGCGGGATGCCCGAGGATTATCTGACCTACCAGGTGGACCTCAAGGTGCTGCAGTCCATCCTGATCAAGTATGAAGCGAAGTGACGAGGCATGAGGACCAGTTTCCGGAGAGCGCATGGCGCTCTCCTTTTTTTGTGCTCCTTGAGCCGCTCATTTCAATCATCTCGCTCTCAACGCCCTTTTCCTTAAGCTGCCTCATGGCCTCCACGGCCGTCTCAGGCGAGCATGTCACGACAGCGATGCGGGCAGAGGGATTCCTCGACAGGACGATCTGGATCACCGTCCCCGTCTCCTCCTTGAGGCCGCGCAGAATGACGGCATCCGGGGGCTCCAGATGGCCGAGTGCGGGAGGCACTTTTCCCTCGATCACGCGGACATTCCTCGAGCCGAACCGCCTGCAGTTCTCCAGTGTCCTGGCCGCAGCTTCCCCGCTCTCATCGATCGCGTAAACGAGCCCGCAGCAGGCCGCCGAAGCCGCCTCCACCACGATGTCGCCGGCGGAAGCCCCCATCACATACACGATGTCCTCCGGGGAAATGCTCAGCTTGCTCATGAGAACCGCGCGCACTTCGGAAGGAAGAATGTATCCCGGAGAGCCAAATGCCTCGTCGCGTATGCCGAAGGTCTGTCCTGCGGTCCCTTTTGCCCGGACGAGCAGGATGACGGCGTCGGATGAGATCTCCCGCTCCGCCAGTTCCCTGACATTTCCGGTAAAGAGCTGCTCGGTGGGAAGTCCCGGGTTCTCACAGACGCAGGCGACGGCCTTCCCGAAGCCGGCAGCCGCAAGGCCTCTCATCACGGGGCGGATGTCTTTCGTCGTGCGTATGAGAAGCTTTTTCTGCTGCCTGAAGAGCTGCGCGAGATTGGTCTGTCCGAACCTGAGGTCCACGACCGGAGCGCCGGCGCAGCTCATGCCGGCCTTCGAAGCCATATAGGACGCGAGGGTGATTCCCGGGAAGAGAACGGGCTGTAAGTCCCTGACAGACGCCCAGATCTCATCGAGCTCGCCGCTGGTACAGGGATCGCCCTCCGTGAGCACGGCGATGTACTGCTCCCTCGCCTCGATGATCGTCCTTCGGATCTCCGCCCCGTTTCTTGTGATCACAGTCCTTGCTTCAGGGGAATTCGTGTACTCCCCGGCCAGGGAGATGGCAGCCCTCGTCCCGATGAAGAGCTGGGCGTGCTTCAGCGCTGCCGCCTCCTGTCTCGTGACGTACCGCCGCCCTCCGGGTCCCGCGCCGATGATCCACAGCTGCTTGTCCGAAAGCAGGTTCTCGCTCATAACCGTTCTCCTTCTCCTTTCCGTAACTGCTCCGCGCCCCTTTTGCGCGGGACGCCGCATACACTCTGACCGGATGATATCCGGCCAGAATTATTCACTTGGCTCACATAGAAAGTGGTATAATGTAAGATCAGTGAGAAACACTGTCCATAAAAGAACTGATTCAGCTTTCAAAACCGAGTTTTAGGAGTGTGCTATGTTCTGTACAAAGTGCGGCAAACAGATTCCTGACGACCTGAGGACCTGCCCCTCATGCGGCTGCGACCTCTCCTACGAGAGCAACGTGGTCCGGAATCATCTGACGCCAAAGAAAACGGAAAAAAAGAAATCTCACGCCGGAGGGATTCTCATAGGCTGTGCATTTGCCCTTCTTGCTGCCGAAGGGATCTTTCTCATCGGATACGCACCGGTCCGTCCGGCAAAGAGCGCAAGTGCTGCCGCCGCGCCGGCCGTCTCCGCCTGGCAGGGGGTCGTCGACCTGATCCCCACTGCGGCGCCGGAGGCATCTTCCGTCCCGGAGGCATCTTCCGCCCCGGATACGTCTTCGGGCAGCTCTCCCGCGACTCATGCTTCCGCGCTGTCCGCCGAGCCGACACCGACACCGACGGTCACGCCGGTCGGGCAGATCCCCGCCTCCGAAGTCACCGCTCTGGCTCCGCCGTCTGCGCCGTCTCAAGGGACCGCCTCCGGGCCGTCCCCGGAGATGGAGGTCGTGATCGAGGACGAGACGGTTCTTAATACGGATCAAATGGACAGCTCTGACACCATCCTTCCGATCGACGGCTCACAGGTCTTCCCCATGAGTTCCACCGAACCGATCCCCGCCTCCGCTTTGGAGGGAATGAGCGCCGAGGAGCTCCGCATCGCAAGAAATGAGATCTACGCGAGGCACGGGCTCATCTTTAAGTCCGGGGAGCTCGACGACTACTTCCGCTCCAAGGACTGGTACGAGGGCACCGTCCCGGACGCCGACTCCATCACGCTGAACGAACAGGAGAGCGAGAACGTCCGGCGGATCGTGGAGTACGAGGAAGCCATGGGCTTTAATTAAAGCTTCTCATACATCTGTGCGACCACGGGATCTCCCGGGAGATCCTGCCCCACTCTGTCAAGGAAGGCCTTCGCGCCCTCC
>CADCPJ010000136.1 GCA_902803245.1 uncultured Lachnospiraceae bacterium
AATCAATGATACCCCGCTTTTTTACCGGCGGGGTATCATCACATGCGGGTCCTGTTTAAAA
This sequence comes from uncultured Lachnospiraceae bacterium, assembly GCA_902803245.1. Classification (GTDB taxonomy): domain Bacteria; phylum Bacillota; class Clostridia; order Lachnospirales; family Lachnospiraceae; genus Chordicoccus. The sequence continues at coordinate 62 of CADCPJ010000136.1, forward strand.
GTCGATGTTTTTTATGGGGATCACGGCGTGTCAGTCGTCGCTTTTGCCTTCCAGGATGTCCTCGACCCAGTCGCTCATGACGGTGTACGGCGTGTCATCCTCATCCATTTCCTTGGCGCTGCCGATGTAAAGATTTACATATTCCTCGCCGTCGTCGTCGGTGATCACTTCGCGGATGAGATCGCTGCCCTCGAAGAAGTCATAGCGGGTGTTGTCATCCGGGAATGCGAGGACGATATACTCGCCGTCCGGCGCCTCCTCCTCGTCGGCCATGCTGAACACGAAGTTTTCGGCCAGGTCTTCCAGGTGATCCTGAGCGTCGACCGCGGGGAGATCCTTGCCTTCAAAGGCCAGGCTTCTCACTTCGAAGTTGGTGCCGGGCTGATAAGCTGCCTTTGCCAGATGCATGTCGAGGTTGGTATTGGTGTATACTTCTTCTTCCAATCGGGGATTGTTTGCCAGAATTTCGCTCCGCACATTCTCATATGCCCATTCGCACAGATCGCCGTACTGCTTCAGGCCTTCCTCATTTTCTTCCGGCGTCGCCCTGACAAACCGGACATCCGTGGGGCTGTTGTAAATCAGATAGGTGTCATTGTCCTCCGCGAAGACCTCCATTCCGTCCATGCCCCCTGAGCGGAGCTCCTTGAGATCCGGCTCGGAGATTTTGGAGATGCCGCAGAGCCATCCGGCTCCCGTGTTGCCGCTGTCCTTGGCCGCCTCCACGGATGCCGTCTCATAGAGGCTTACCAGCATGCCTCCGTCATCCGTCTTTACCGTGATGAGGTCGGCATACTCTCCCGGAATCTCAAACGAGCTCCCGTCCACTTCCACTTTTTTGTTCTCCGCTGCAAATGCTGTCGTCGATAAAACAGTCGCTGCAGCTGCCGCTGCTGTTATCCATAAAAGTTTTCTCATGATGTTTGTCTCCTTTCGTTATTCGTCGTTACCTGTTTTGCCTGATTCATTGCTGCTTGTTTCGTTTTTACCTGAAAGACTCATTGCTGCTTGTGAGGGCAGGTGCTTCTGCCGCGCATGACGGCTCGTTTCCTGCAAACCTCTCAAGTGATGGAGTGATCATATCATTCAGTTTATCACGTGTCTGTCACACTGGCTATTTTTTGTTTTGCTTTTTTTTGGCGGACCGTTTCAGAGGAACATTTGGCGAAACTTCTTAGCGGACCGGTTTGGAGGGACATTTGGCGGAACTTCTTAGCGGACCGGTTTGGAGGAAAGCTTTGGGGGACCTTCCTGGCGGAACGCTTTTGCAGGGTGCTCGGGCAATTATTTCACTGATATGCCGTATGTTCAGGCAATAGTTTCACTTTACTAAATTAACGCGCTGTGGTATAATCCGCTTCATGGTTGAGGCGCCCGGATTTGCGGGGTTAAGGCCTGATCTTATTATTTCTTGCATGGAAATGTGGAAGGAGAGAAGCAATGATGAAGAAAAAAGTTGTGTCTGTGCTGGCCGCGGCATGTGCCGCCGTGATGACCGTAGGTTCTGCCCCTGCGATGGCGGATACCGTAAAGATCGGTGTCTATGAACCGGCTTCGGGGGACAACGGCGCCGGCGGAAAGCAGGAGACGCTCGGCATGCAGTATGCCAACTCGGTTTCACCGACGGTTGAGATCGGCGGAACGACATACGACGTGGAGCTCGACATCGTCGACAACGAATCTTCCAATGACAAGGGACCGTCCGCGGCTTCCAAGCTGGTGGGCGACGGCGTGTCCGTTGTTCTCGGATCTTACGGCTCAGGCGTATCCATCGCGGCGTCTGACATCTTCAAAGAGGGCGGCGTGCCGGCGATCGGCGTCACGTGCACCAATCCGCAGGTGACACAGGGCAATACGCACTACTTCCGCATCTGCTTCCTCGATCCGTTCCAGGGCAGCGTCCTCGCCAACTTCGCCAGCGAGACATTTGGCGCAAAGAAGGCGTACTGCCTCGCCAAGCTCGGCGACGACTACTCGCAGGGCCTTGTCTTCTACTTCACCAAGGCTTTCGAAGCCCTCGGCGGAGAAGTCGTGAAAGCGGACTTCCCGGAAGGCAATTCCGACTTCACATCCTACATCACGGAAGCCAAGAATGAGGGCTGCGACGTCTTCTTCACACCGACATCCACCGAAGCTGCTGCCAACACAATCGAGCAGGCCGCAGCCCAGGGCCTTGAGATCCCGCTTCTTGCAGGTGACACATGGGATTCCAACGTCATCTTAAACGCCGCGAAGGACAAGAACGTCAGGATCTACGTCACGACCTTCTATCAGGAAGGCGGAAACGCGGAATTCGACGAAGGCATCAAGGAGTTCATCAACTCGGATCCGACCAATCTGGCAAACAACGGCGGAGACGACACGATCGCGGCTGTCACGGCGATGGGCTATGACGCATACTTCACGGCTCTTGAGGCCATGAAGGCAGCCGGATCCACGGATCCCGCAGCCGTCAACGAGGCTCTCTGGGGAACAACCTATGACGGCGTCAGCGGCCATATCGAGTTCGATCAGGAGAACGGCGACGCCATAAGGACATCGGCATTCGTCAAGGTCGCGAACACGGAGAGCGGCGCATGGGAATTCGTGAGCGAGCAGACGGTCAGCGAATAATTCTATAAAACACGACTGTGGTTTCACCTTTTATTAGAGTATAGCTGCGGGTTGTCCATAAGGGCAGCCCGCTGTTTTGGAGGAGAATCATCTATGGATTGGATCAGCAGAAATCTGCCGTATCTTATGGCAGGCATATCCGTGGGAGGTCAGTATGCCCTGATCGCCATCGGGTATACCATGGTATACGGCATCCTGAGACTGATCAATTTCGCGCACGGGGATATCTTTATGTGCGCGGGCCTGATCATGGTGTATTCCGTAACTGTCATGCCGATGTACCTGGCGATACCGTTTGTTCTTGTCACCACGGTGCTCATCGGCTTTTTAGTGGAGCGCGTGGCGTACAAGCCCCTCAGGTCCGCCCCCCGCATGTCCGTCATGATCTCCGCCATTGGCGTGTCCTACCTGCTTCAGAATCTGGCGCTCTATATCACGGGCGGCCTCGCGCAGCAGTATCCCACAATCCCGTGGATCAGCGACGTCATAACGGTCTTCGGCGTGACGACGAAGCGCGTGACCGTGATCACGCCCTTCCTCGTCATATTCCTCGTGGTTGTGCTCGTTCTCCTCATCCGGAAGACGAAGATCGGCATGGCGATGAGGGCGGCCTCCAAGGACTTTGAGACGTCGGCCCTCATGGGCATAAAGATCAATTCCGTCATCAGCACCACCTTCATCATCGGTTCCTTCCTCGCGGCTGTGGGAAGCCTCCTCTTCTTCTCGAACTATACCGGAGTGACGCCCACGGTCGGCGCCATGCCGGGGCTCAAAGCCTTTGTGGCAGCGGTGTTCGGAGGCATCGGCTCGATTCCGGGCGCGGTGATCGGAGCATTTATCATAGGCATCAGTGAGAACATCATAAAGGGACTCGGCTGGACGACGTTCTCCGACGCGTTTACATTTGCACTCCTCATTGCGGTGCTGATCTGGAAGCCCACCGGGCTCTTCGGCGAGGCCGCGACGGACAAGGTGTGAGGAAGGAGGACACGACATGAGCAAAAAAACAGAAACAATCATCAATGTTCTCCTCATCGGCGCGCTGCTTCTGGTACTGTTCATACTTGAGAAGACGCTGCCTTCCACGCACATGCTCTTCACAGTCCTGAAAAAGGGAGCGATCTACGCGCTGGTCGCGGTGTCCATGAACCTGCTGAACGGTTTCACGGGACTCTTTTCCCTGGGACAGGCCGGGTTCATGCTGGTCGGAGCCTACACTTACGGCGTCCTGACCATACCGGTTGCGGAGCGGGCAAATGTCTATATGTATTTTGACGGCGGCCTCATTCAGTTTGCCCTGCACCCGATCATCGCAATCATCCTGGCGGGAGCTTTGGCCGGCCTTTTCGCCTACCTCATCGGGCTTCCGGTTTTAAGGCTGAAGAGCGACTATCTGGCCATCGCGACGCTCGGCTTTGCCGAGATCATCCGCGCCATCTTTCAGTGGGACAAGCTGGGTCCCATAACGAACGGCTCCAATCTGCTGCGCAGCTATCCCAGCTACAAGAGCGTGCTGTTCTACTTTGTGGCGGCGGGACTGTGCATCGCCCTCATCGTGATGCTGATCAACTCCACATACGGACGCGCCTTTAAGGCAATCCGGGACGACGAAGTGGCTGCGGAAGCCATGGGCATCAACCTCGCGCATCACAAGAGGATTGCATTTGTCATCAGCTCTTTCTTCGCGGGCGTCTCCGGCGCGCTTCTCGCCATGTATCAGACCAGCGTGCAGGCCGCCATGTTCAAGTCGGCCATGACCTATGAGATCCTTCTCATCGTCGTCATCGGCGGCATCGGATCGATCACCGGAAGCTGCATCAGCTCATTCCTCTTCATCATCCTGTCGGAGTGGCTGCTCCGGTTCCTGGACACCGAGACCTATATCGGCGACTTCCACGTCCCGCTCCTGCGCTCGGGATTCCGGAAAGTGGTATTTGCCGTACTCATCATGATCGTGGTTCTCTTTTTCAGGAAGGGAATTATGGGAACCAGGGAGTTCTCGGTCAGGGGCATTTACAACAAGCTGACCGGGAAGAAGAAAAAAGCGGAGAAGGGGGGCGGCGCCAATGAGTGAAAATGTGCTGAAGATCGAACACGTCACCATGCAGTTCGGCGGTGTCGTCGCGGTGGACGACTTAAACCTCGAGGTAAACCGCAATGAGATCGTCTCCCTGATCGGGCCGAACGGCGCCGGAAAGACCACGGCGTTCAATGTCGTGACGGGTGTCTATCCGCCGACGAACGGCAATGTCTCTTTTGAGGGAAATGTCATCGTCGAAAACCATCCGCGCGGCAAGATGAAGAAGCTCTATCACGGCGATCACGCGGACCGCTATATGAAGTCCCTCGAGCCGACACCGGACAAAATCACGAAGCTCGGAATCGCCAGGACATTCCAGAACATCCGCCTCTTCAAGAGTCAGACGGTGTTTGAGAACATCCTGATCGCGGAGCACATGCGCCGCACGAGCAATCTCTTTACGGCAGCCCTGCACTTAAACGGCGCTGAGGAGCGGGCGATGCACAAGGAGGCGGAGAAGCTGCTCGCCATCCTTGAACTCGAAGACGTCCGCGACGACATGGCCACATCGCTCCCATACGGCAAGCAGCGCCGCGTGGAGATTGCGAGGGCCCTCGCCACGAAGCCGAGCCTCCTTCTCCTCGACGAGCCCGCGGCCGGCATGAACCCTCAGGAGACCATGGAGCTCACGGACTTTATCGGGCGCATACGCGATGATTTCCATCTCACGATCTTCATGATCGAGCATCACATGGATCTGGTCATGGAGATCTCGGACCGGGTCTATGTCCTGGACTTCGGAAAGCTGATCGCACAGGGCACGCCGCAGGAAGTACAGCAGAATCCTCATGTTATCAGTGCGTATCTGGGGGTGCAGGAAGATGAGTAATATCCTTGAAGTCAGGGACTTAAATGTCTCATACGGCGGAATACAGGCAGTGAGGGGCATCAGCTTCGATGTGGCCGAGGGCGAAGTGGTGACTTTGATCGGCGCGAACGGAGCGGGCAAGAGCTCGACCCTAAGGTCCATCGTGGGCCTTGTAAAAGCCTCGGAAGGCAGCATTATGTTCCGGCAGAAGGAACTGCGCGGCATGACAACCGACGGCATCGTAAAGCACGGGATCACGCTTGTTCCCGAAGGCCGGCGCGTCTTTGTCAACCTCACGGTCCTTGAGAATCTGAAAATGGGCGCCTATATGCGCAAGGACAATCTGGACGGGGACATCGCGTGGATCTACGATCTCTTCCCGAGGCTTAAAGAGAGATCCTGGCAGAGCGCGGGAACATTGTCGGGCGGCGAGCAGCAGATGCTGGCCATCGGGAGGGCGCTCATGAGCAGGCCGAAGCTCATCATGATGGATGAGCCCTCTCTCGGGCTTGCCCCTCTCGTGGTCCAGGGCGTATTTGACATCATACGTGAGATCAACCGCCAGGGCGTGACGATTCTCCTTGTGGAACAAAATGCCAATATGGCATTAAAAGCCGCCGACCACGCCTATGTCATGGAGACCGGACGGATCACGCTGTCCGGCACGGGAGCGGAGCTCTCCGAAAATGACGAGATCAAAGAGGCGTATCTGGGAAAAGCGAAGAAATGACGAGATGAAAAAGGAACCCCTTCCGCCT
>CADCPJ010000137.1 GCA_902803245.1 uncultured Lachnospiraceae bacterium
AATTCCTTTCCGGCGAGTATGAAGAACGCGTTCCTGCTCGCCGTGGGCAATCTGCCGAGAACGCTCGGAATGGTCGCCATCACGGCGGTGGTGCCTTTCGTCCTCACGCAGGTGACGGCGCTCCTCCCGCTGGCCCTTCTCTTCGGCATTTCCCTTCCGGCCTATCTAAGTGCGTTCCTCTACAAGGGCGTCATTTTACAAATGGTGAAACGGGCACAGGGAAATCAGGACCAGGCAGACCGGGCGCAGGAAGGGGAAGCGCAAAAAGAGGAAGTGCAGGAAGAGGAAATGCAGAAGGCGGAAGTGCGGGAAGAAAAAATGCAGGAAGTGGAAGTCCAGGAAGAAAAAGTTCACAGTGAGTAAGAGAAAGCAGGAAGAGAGCAAAACTGTGAGGAACATATATAGAATCTATGTGATTTAAGGAGGGATGACATCCTATGCGTGCCAGCGGAATTTTACTGCCGATCTTCTCGCTTCCCGGAAAGTACGGAATTGGCTGCTTTTCAGAGGAGGCATGCCGCTTCATTGATTTTCTGGCAGAGGCCGGACAGACCTATTGGCAGATCCTGCCCATCGGTCCGACGGGATATGGGGATTCCCCGTACCAGTCGTTCTCAACCTTTGCAGGGAATCCCTATTTCATCAGCCTGGAGAAGCTGATTCGCGACGGACTCCTGACGAGCAAGGAGTGCGAGGCGGCCGATTTCGGGAGCTCGGAGGACGAGATCGACTACGGCAAGCTCTACACGGCAAGACTTGGGCTCCTCAAAAAGGCATATTCCCGGAGCCGCCATGCGGACAATCCCCTCTTTTGCAGTTTCCTTGAGGAGAATGCCTACTGGCTTTTGGATTATGCGCTCTTTATGGCGGTCAAGGACGCTCACGGCGGGGCCAACTTTGACTGCTGGGAGGAAGACATCCGCGACTACAGCGCGGAGGCGAGGGCGCGATGGTCCGCCCAGCTGCAGGAGGAGATCGGCTTCTACGAATTCATACAGTTTGAATTCCTGGAGGAATGGAAGGCCGTGCGGGCCTATGCGGCGGAGAAGGGAATATCCATCATAGGCGACATCCCCATCTACGTGTCTCAGGACAGCGCTGATTTCTGGGCTCACCGCGACCTCTTTATGCTGGATGACCGGGGAAGGATCCGCCTGGTGGCGGGAGTTCCTCCCGATGGATTTTCGGCGGACGGCCAGCTCTGGGGAAATCCACTCTATGACTGGGCCCGGCATGAGCGGGACGGATACGGCTGGTGGCTGCGCCGCATCGGAAAATGCCGCGAGCTCTTTGACGTCATCCGCATTGATCATTTCCGGGGCTTCGATGAGTTCTTTGCGATCCCCGCCGAGGACGGCACTGCCAGGAACGGACACTGGGAGAAAGGCCCCGGCATCGGGCTCTTTGACGCGATCCGCGAGCGCTTCGGACAGACGCCGATCATCGCCGAGGATCTCGGCTATGTCACGGATACCGTTCGGAAGCTCGTCCGCGACACGGGATTCCCGAATATGAAGGTTCTGGAGTTCGCGTTTGACTCCCGCGATTCTACGGGTGCGGCGGACTATCTCCCTTACCGCTTTGAGCGCAACTGCGTGGTGTACACCGGCACACACGACAATGAGACGGTTCTCGGCTGGATCGACCACATCCTTCCCGAGGAGCTGCAGCAGGTGAAGGATTACCTGGACGTAAGGACGGAGGACCCTGCGGAGATCGTCGACAAGATGATCCGCATGGCCCACAGCTCGGTGGCGGACACGAGCATCATCCCTATCCAGGACTACCTGCACCTCGACAACTCCGCCAGAATCAACCATCCCTCCACACAGGGCACAAACTGGAAGTGGCGGCTCAAGGGCAGCGAACTCACCGAAGAACTGAAGATGCAGATCCTTAAGATGATGCAGCTCTATGGCAGAGAGCGATGAAAAAACGTGACATTGGGGACTGTCCCCAATGTCACGTTTTTTAGAAGAAGGTCAGGAAAGCGGGCACCATGAGAATCGCCATGACGATGACGAGCATGAGAAGCATGGGGAGGAGAAGCTTTGTCCCCGCCTGCTCGCCTAAAACCCGGGCCCGCTTTTTGCGCTCCTCGAAGGCGTCCTCTGCCTCCCTCTTGAGGACGGAGGCCATCTCGCTCCCGCCTTTCGTGAGGTTCTGGACGAGGAGCGTGGAGAAGGTGCGGTACTGAGGGACCCTGGAGCGCTTGCCCATATTCTCATACGCGGTGATCTCAGAGACCCCGTGCTCCATCTCGAGGATGACCCTCGTGATCTCCTCGTAGCCGGGACGCGCTTCACCTCCGTGAATGAGGCTGTCCTCATAGTCCTTCCGGATGCGGGCAATCGCCTTTCTTAAGCTCATCCCGGCGGAGAGGAGGAGAACCAGCTTGCTCACGATATTCGGGTAGTCGATGAGCATCTCTTCCTCTCTTTTTTCCTCGCTAAGCTCAGCCCTCCGTACCTTTGAGTAGGCGTACATGGCCGCGATGAGGATTCCGAGGAGGAGAAAGGACAGGCCGTCCGATCCGGTTCTCCTTGACCACAGGGCGTCCCTTCCGTCAATTCTTCCCGGGAGAACGACTTTTGCTTCCGTCTCGTCATTCGCTCCGTCCACGGCCTCCCGGACCATGGTCTGAAAGGCCTCCTCTTCGCTCACTGCTCTCGGAAAAACCCTGAGATCGAAGGCCGCCTCTTTCTCCTGTCCTTCCAGGGAGAGGACAGCAGTGAGTGTGACGCCGGCTCCCTCTTTGGGGATCTCCGATCCCAGGTTTCCATCCCAGTCCATGAGGAGCGGATCACTCGTCTCCCAATTGACTGAGACAGCCGGCGTCCCGATCGTTTCCGGAAGAGAGAGGTCTTTTCGGATTTCTTTCGGGTCCTGCGCAGAGAAGAGCAAATCCGGAAGAGCGGCTTCGGCCTTACTGATGGCGCTCCCGATTTCCGCGGGGCTTAATTTTCTGGAGGAGATCGTAAGGTCCACTTCCTGCTTCTCCCCGCTCAGATCGACCGTGAGCTCCGTCTGCTCGTCGGATTCCCCGTACTCGTTGCGGAGGAGGAAGCCTTTCGACACCGTCTCCTCGGACAGGCTTTTCCAAGTGAGAAGGATTCCTATGAGATTGGCTGCAAAGACCAGAAGGAGCATCTTTTTGAGAGTCTCTCGTGAGACGTAATTCTTAAGGATGGGAAAGCGCGCAAGAAGGTAACCCGAAGACTGGTCAAAAAGGCCCCGGGAGAGGACAAAAAGAATCAAAAAGAGTAGGAGAACGACAAGATAGGGAAGATAGTGCAAGAAAAACCTCCTCATCAAAAGGATATCCGATCCGGATTCCTTCCCTGACACACAAGTTTACAGTGTCCATGCAGACGTCTCTTCAAACTAAACATGAATCGAGACAATCCTGTGACTCCACCACACGGACACCGCGTAGCCCGCAAGGCACGCGGTCATGATGACCGCCCCGAAAGCGGTCCGGTAGAGCACGTCCAGAAATCCCGGTGAAGAAAAGCGCATATAGCCGAGGATCCCGCACGGCATGGCTGTCATGATGGTCTGCTCCATCTTCTTCGCGGCGAGAGATGCCTCAATCTCGCGGCTCACATCGATCTTTCCGCCGATCGAGTCCGCCGCGGAGCGTATGATTGCCGGCATGTTCCCGCCCATGCGCTTTGCCGCGGCGAAGACCGCCGCGAAATTCCGTATATCCTCGGAGCCGGAGCGCCTCGCGAAATCGAGGAGCAGGTTCTCGATCGGGACGGACAGGCGGCTTTGAAGCGCTATGTAGCGCAGTTCCCTCGCCATATCCGCGTCGGGACCGAGAATGGCCCCGAGATCCCTCGCCGCGGCGGGAAAGGCATTCTCGACAGAATAGCCCGCCTTCAGCGAGACAGCCAGGGAGTCCAGGGCATCCCGGAACTCATAGGTGAGCTTTGAGCGCCGCGCGCCCGCCTTGCCCGATGCATAGAAGCGGAGAAAAGGGATGATGCCCGGAAGGAGCGGAATGAGGAGATACAGGCGGTCATAGAACAGAAAAACGAGTACGGACGCGATTCCCACATAGATCGCACCTGCAGTGACGGTTTCTTTCGCTGACAGGTGATAGAAGCGGTAATCCGGCATCGGGCTGCCGGCGGCCTGCTTTTTATCTGCAATGGAAAATGATTTCATCAGATGCCTCCTGCAAGTGCGAGCCCGCTCCTTTCGAGCTTCAGCCGCCTTTTAAGCTTCCCGGTCCGCTCGAGCAGGCCCTTCTCATCGTTAAAGCGGTACAGGGAGTTGAGAGACACTTCCTCACCGCGCATCCCGCATACTTCCGCAATTTCGAGCACTCTCCTCGAGCGGTCCCGGAGTCTCCCCAGGTGGACGAGAATATCGGCCCCGGACGCGATCTGTCCTCTGATGGCCATAAGAGGCAGGGGAAATGCCATGAGGACCATTGTCTCCAGTCTCGAGAGCATATCCGGGCAGCTGTTGGCGTGGATCGTGCAGAGCGAGCCGTCGTGGCCTGTGTTGAATGCCTGCAGCATGTCCACGGCCTCGCCGGACCGCACCTCGCCCACGATGATGCGGTTCGGCCTCATGCGGAGGGCCGACTTGATGAGATCGCGGATCGTGATGCTCTTTCCGCCCTCGACGTTGGAATTCTTAGCTTCCAGCCGGACGAGATTCTCGATTCCCTGAATCTGCAGTTCCGCGTTGTCCTCTATGGTGATGATGCGCTCCCCTTTGGGTATGGCATTGGAGAGCGCGTTGAGAAATGTCGTCTTTCCCGCACTTGTTCCCCCTCCTATGATCATGGAATAACCCGCGGCCACTAAAGTCCGCAGAACTTCGGATGCTTCTTCGGTGATGCTTCCCGACTCGATCATGCTCTCCATCGTGATCGGCTTTTCCGGAAACTGCCGGATCGTCAGGATGGGACCGTCGAGTGCGATGGGCGCGATGACGGCATTTACTCGGCTGCCGTCGGAGAGCCTTGCGTCGACTATGGGGTTCTGCTCATTGACAACCCGGTTGCAGCGGCCCACGATCTGCTGGATCACGTCTTCCAGCTTTTCCCTGGAGGCAAATGAGCGGTCCCACCTGCGGATTACGCCTTTCTGCTCGATGAATATGTTCTTCGGCCCGTTCACCATGATCTCGGTGACGCTCTTGTCGTCGATCAGGTCCTGCAGGATGTCGAGCCTCCGGACGGAATAGAAGAGCTCCCGGCTGATCTTCAGCCTCTCCGTGACACTGAGGCGGGGGGCTGTGCTGTCCGAGAGCACGAGCTCGTCAATCATGCCGAGGATCTCATCGTCCTCTGCGTCAACACGCATCTCCAGCTTCTCCATGAGCTGCTCTCTCAGCGCCTCATAGCGCTCCTCATATCTGTTCATGCGAGTTTCCTCCCCGGTGTGGATGATGGCCATCTCTGTATATCAAATCGGAATTCTGAAAATGAAAAATGATGCGGCTCAAGCGAAGGCGCGGCAGCGGCACGGCATAAGAGAAAGAGCAATATGCGCGCGGTATAAGAGAAAGAGCGGGATGCGGCACATTATAAGAGAAAGAGCGGCAGCGGCACGGCATAAGAGAAAGAGTGAGATGCGCACAGCTTAAAAGAAGTGGGGAAAATGATGGGCTTTTGAGGAGAATCATAAAAAGAACTGTCATCCGCTAATTGAGATGAAGTGAGTATAAAAAAGATCCGGCATTTTCACAATACCGGAATCTTACAAGAAGTTTTTGCTCATTTTTCGTGAGCTGCGTCAATCCACAGCCGCAGGCCCCGCGCTGCAGGGAAGTCATCGGGAAAGCGTTCCATGCCCGGTCGCGCTTGAAGCAGGCCTCTCGCTGCGGGGAAGTCATCGGGAAAGCGTTCCATGCCCGATCGCGCTTGAAGCAGGCCCCGCGCTGCGGGGAAATCATTTTACATACAGATGCCTGGTCTTCTCCCAGATCTCCGCTGCGATGTCGTCCACTTCGCGGTTGCCATCGACGATGAGAATTTTTTCCTCGTCTTTCAGCTTTTCAAAGGCCTCAAAGTAGCGGGCGCGGGTCTCCACGAGGCGGTCGGTCCGCTCGAAGAGCTCC
>CADCPJ010000138.1 GCA_902803245.1 uncultured Lachnospiraceae bacterium
CTCAGACATAAGCAGCTTTAGCTGCGACATACGTGCGAAGCACGGATGGTCTGTGGCCTGTAGCGGGAGGGGCCGTGAATAGTAACCTCTTTTGCAGTCACCCCGGGCAAAAGCGTGCTCCATTAAGGCAGGAAGGGCCTACAGCTTTAAGACAATGCCAAGGACAGCCGAAATCGCGATAAATGCGATCGGATGCAGTTTGAGCTTCTTCATGGCAAAAAAGAGGGCTAAAGCCATGAGAATCGGAAGCGGCCGGAAAAAGGAAAGGATATTTCCCGTGCTGTGAAACGCCTGCGGATCGACGAGGGCAATCAGCACCACGTTGATAAGGGCCGCGGATACCATCGCCAGAGAAGCGGGGCGGAGTCCGTAGAAGGCATTTTGTACATGGCGGTTGTCGCTGAAGCGGTCCAGAAAGCGGGCAACTATGAGAATCACGAGAACGGACGGCAGCGCCAGTGACAGCGTGGCGACGATCCCTCCGAGCGGTCCCGCGGTCTTGAATCCCGCATAGGTCGACATGTTGATCCCGATGGCACCCGGCGTCGACTCCGAGATGGCAATCATGTCCGCGATGTCCGCGTGGGTGAACCATCCCGTCTCTCTCGACATCTCATATAGGAAGGGAAGCGTCGCGAGCCCGCCTCCCACGGAGAAGAGGCCGGTCTTGAAGAACTCGATGAAGAGCTGAAAATAGATGTTCATGCCTTTCCCTCCCCGGCTTCTTCCGTTTTGCCTTCAGCCCGGTCCTTCGGAGCGGAATCCTTCCTGCCGCTCTTCCCGAAAAAGATCCCGAACACTCCGGCGGAAATGATGAGAACCGCCGCAGGAATCTTAAACGGGAGAAGCGTCGACAGGAGCATGAGCGCAAGTACGGCCGCGTAGACAAGAAAGCTCAGGTGGTCCACCACAGATTTTTTCCAGAGCCGCATCACTGCCTGCAGTATGAGCACGCAGACACAGACGCGGATTCCCGCGAAGGCGTGCTGCACAACCTCAAGCTCCGCAAAATTCGTCAAAAATGCGGCGATCACGAGAATGATTGCGACAGGGGCCGTGAGAAATCCGACAGTGGAGGCAATCGCCCCGACGGGTCCCCTCTTCCTATAGCCGATAAAAGTGGAGACATTGAGGGCGATCACGCCGGGCGTGCACTGGCCGATCGCATAGTAGTCAACGAGGTCCTCCATCGTCGTCCACCCGCGTTTGTTGACCAGATCCCTCTCAAGAAGAGGCAGCATCGCATAGCCGCCCCCGAAATTCACGCATCCGATTTTTAAAAATGCAAGATACAGTTCCAGCAGTTCTCTCATGAAAAGGCGCTCCTCATTCCCGTACTGTCTTTGCGGCCGCACGCACCACGTGCTCAATAAGAACAGATGTCGTAACGGCCCCTACACCTCCCGGGACAGGTGTGATCGCCTTCACAACTTTCTCCACTTCTTCAAAATCCGCATCTCCGGCGATGCCTCCCCTGCCGTCTTTTTTCGAGGGATCCCAGTTTATGGACACATCTATGATGACCTGTCCCTCCCTCACATGTTCGCGCGTCAGGCTCCTTAAGACCCCGGCGGAGGAGACGACGATGTCCGCCTCCCTGGTGATCCCCGGGACATCGGCAGTCCTCGTGTGGCAGACCGTCACCGTGGCATGCCTCGCCATGAGCATCATCGCCACAGGCTTCCCCACAACCAGGGAGCGGCCGATCACAGCCACCCGACTGCCCGCAGGTTCGATGCCGTAGTGATCCAGGATTTTGATGACCGCTTCCGGCGTGCAGGGAGGAAATCCGATCTCCCTGTTTTCGTAGACTCCGGCGTGGCTTATGTCCGTCATCGAGTCCACGTCCTTTTCCGGGTCCAGGGCATTGCAGATCCCGCTCTCAAATGCCGCAAGATGTTTTGGGAGAGGTCGGAAGAGGAGAACCCCGTGGACGCCGGTGTCCGCATTTAACTCCCTGATAACTTGCAGCAGCTCTTCTTTCGTCGCCTGATCGCCAAGGACAATCCGGTGCGTCCTGACTCCAAGCGCCTCAGCCCGCTTCATGGCCCCTCTCTCATAGGAGAGGTCTGACGGGTTCTCCCCGCAGCGGACAATAACGAGCTTCGGCACCACTCCCCGGCGCCGAAGCATTTCCGCTTTTTTTGCAGTTCTCTCATCGAGAGAGCGCGACACTTCTGTTCCGCTCAGCAGCTCAGCCATATACCGGCCTCCTTATGATACTGGTGTAACTGTTCAGCACCCCGGTATTTAAGGGCACTTTGCATGGATATTAACTCACATATAGGGAAAGCCGTCTCTGTCACACAAGCAGGGACTCTCTCACGAAGTTGTATGTCCCGTCCGCAATCGCACCGTACTTTATGAGCATTCCGTCGACCTTTGTGTTGAGGCGCTTCGCAAAGCTGCGGTCCTTCAGGAGCTTCGTGTTGATAAAGACATTTAAGGACGCCGCCTCCAGGGCCGCTTTCAGAGCGACCGCCGCGCATCCCGCGTCGGAGACAGCCAGCTTCGAGCCCTTCCTCGCGAATACGTCCGCCGCTTCTATCGCCTCGCAGCTAAGCTCCATGATCCGGACCGGGACGACCAGGGCCCCCTTGATGGCCGCCTCTATGATCTCCTCCCTGCCGGGCTCATCCTTCGGAATCCCGTATGCTTCGGCAAGCGGCCGGAAGCCCTCCGCATCTGCATCGACCTGATCGAGCAGCTGCCTCTTAAGGTCCTCGCATTTTTCCATCAGAGCTGAGATCTCAGCCTCCGCATCCGCGTATTTCTTCTTCCCCGAAGTGAGGCTCCCGACCATCTGGCCGAGGGCGGTGCCGATCGCTCCGACAAGGGCCGCAGCCCCGCCTCCGCCGGGAACCGGCTCTTTTGAGGCGAGAACCCTGACGAAATCCCTGCAGCTTATCTCCGTGTAAGTGAGTCCTGTCATTTATGATTTCCTCATTGTATTTGGTTGGCATAGCATTTGGTTGGCATAGTATTTAGTTGGCATTGCGTTTGGTTGGCATAGCATTTGGTTGGCATTGCGTTTGGTTGGCATACGCTTACCTGACACTGCCGTCATTTTCTTTTTTGCCGGCTGTTTGGCAGCCCCGGCATTTTGGACGCTCTGCACCTTTCCCATCAGAAAAGGCCGGTTATGCGTCCGTCCGGCGTCACATCGATGCGCTCTGCAGCCGGTCTCTTCGGAAGCCCAGGCATCGTCATGATGTCTCCGGTGAAGACGACGAGGAAACCGGCTCCGGCGCAGATCCGGATCCCCCGCACCGTGATGGTGAAGCCCGTCGGAGCACCGAGCACTTGCGGATCATCCGTCAGCGAGTACTGGGTCTTTGCCATGCAGACCGGAAGCCCGTCATAGTGAAG
>CADCPJ010000139.1 GCA_902803245.1 uncultured Lachnospiraceae bacterium
AGGAATCCGAAGCACCGGGGCGGAAGTGGAGATGGTCCGCTTAAAGAACGCGACCTATGAGATGATGGAGGAGTATGACCTGGTCGGTTTCGGCACCCCTGTTTGGAAAGCGGACACTCCAAACATGCATCATTTTATCGACCGCATGCCAAACCAGAACGGAAAGCACTGTTTTGCGTTCAACACGCACGGGACACTGCCTCACCTGTACTTTCCGATCGTCATTCCGAACCTGAAAAACCACGGGCTGCTGCCCCTCGGCTATAAGGGCTGGTATGCCGACGTCAACATGCCGGGTATGCCGAAGCCGTATTACACGCACGGACATCTCGACGAGACCGACCTAAAGGAGGCCTTTGAATTCGGCGCCGAGATGGCGGTCAATTCCGGAAAGGTCCGCGCGGGGGATGTGTCCGTCATCTATCCTGACCCGGAGATCAATGACAAGGTGACGGAGCAGGCGCTCCTGTGCTCCAATATGCTGCTGTGCCCCACGAACCCGCAGGGCGCATTTTACAGGAATCCGGAGAAATGCCGCTACCCGAAGTGTCACGTCTGCATGGACAACTGCATGATGGGGTACATCGACCTCTCCGCTGATCCGCCGCGCTTCGGGAACCGGGGCTATCAGTGCGACGACTGCCACGAGTGCTCCTACTGCTTCATGATCTGCCCGTTTGGAGCTGTTGAGAACAGCGATCCCGAACAGTTTGAGAGGGAGAAAGGGATCCGGCATTACAACTTTGAGGTGATGCTGGACCGGGACGAGGCCGAGGGGACGTTCCGCAGGCTGATCCCGGTTGAGGAGGTCGGCTTTGACACGCCCTACGTCTACTGGCATCCCGAGCGCCCCTACCTGAAGGTACCGAAGGAGGACCACGACCTGGACGGGGAATGAGTCCTGCCGCACAAAGCACATCGCTTCGTGGCGATCGCTGATCGATGGCTGCTGATCGATGGCTGCTGGCTGACGGCTGCTGATCGATGACTGCTGGCTGACGGCTGCTGATCGATGACTGCTGGCTGACGGCTGCTGATCGATGGCTGCTGGCTGACGGCTGCTGATCGATGACTTCTGACTGACGATTGTAAACCGATGACTGCAGCTTACGATGGTTAACTGATGAGGACGGTATCCGCTTGATGCGGGTGCCGTCCTGTGTTATGATTGTAACGGTTATTTTTTGAAAAACATAACGCTTTTTTCCTGAGGTGCGCAAGTGAACAGAATCGACGAATCAGGCATCACCGCCGGGGTCAAGCTGACCATACACAAGGAAGAGCGCTTCTTTGGGCCCGGCATCTGCGAGCTCCTCGAGAGAATCCGGGATACCGGCTCGATCCAGGCAGCGGCCATGGGCATGAACATGTCCTACACAAAGGCATGGAAGATCATAAAGCGCGCTGAGAAGGAGATGGGCGCGGACCTGATCATACGGGTCAGCGGGGGAAAAAACGGGGGAAGCTCGGCGCTGACCGAGGCCGGTATGAGAGCGGTAAAGAGCTTCCGGGAGATGGAGAAAGCGCTGTCCGTCGCGGCCGGTGAGCTCCTTAAGTCATACCGCGATGATTTTCTTCCGCCGCCGCCCGGCAAGGAACAGGAGAAAGGGGCAGACAGCAGCCTATGAGCGGCACATACGGAGTCGGGATTGATATCGGTTCCACCTGCGCGAAAACGGTTGGGATGAGCGCGGACGGGGAAATCATATGGCGGGATCTGAGGCCGACCGGCTGGAGCAGCGTGGAGACGGCGGAAGCGATCAGGAAGGACCTGCCTGATGTTTTGAAGGAAGGCAGCTCCGTGCGGTTTGTTGCAACCGGCTACGGACGCGTCTCGGTTCCCTACGCGGACAAGTGCGTGACGGAGATCAGCTGCCACGCGAAGGGAGCGGCCTTCATTTTCGGGACCGATACCCTGGAAGTGATCGACATCGGGGGCCAGGACACGAAACTGATCTCAGTCGCAAAGGGAGGGGTCCTGGAGTTTGCCATGAACGACAAGTGCTCCGCGGGCACGGGGAGGTTCCTTGAGGTGATGGCGAACCTTCTGTCCGTGACGCCCTCCGGCCTTTGCAGTATGGCGGAGAAGGGAAGTGAGACGCGGATCAGCTCGCTTTGCACGGTATTTGCGGAGTCGGAGGTGATCAATCTCATCGGCCGGGGAACGCCGCGGGAAAACATAGCGTGGGCTGTCGTGGACTCCATCGCGCAGAAGGTAAAGACCCAGGCCGGAAAGCTGGGCCCGGGAGAGGGGCCTTTGTATCTCACCGGCGGACTGTGCGACTTCCCCTTCGTGCGCTTAAGGCTCGGAAAGGCTTTCGGGCGGGAGGTGCTGACGCGGCCGGAGGCGCGGTTCGCGGGGGCATACGGCGCGGCCGTGTATGCGCTGGCCTTATAGATGCTTGTGGCGCGGCCGTGTATGCGCCGGCCTTGCAGATGCTTGCGGAACGGCTGCGTATTCTCCGGCCCTTTTAAAGAATTGAGCATAAGTCCCGGCTGCGGGAGCAGTCTGTGGGCTGCTGCATGATAAAGAAAACTCATGGAGGGAATGTACAAATGGCAGACTATGTGAAGATGTGGGAAAACCTGGGTATGGATCTTGAGAGCCATGACACGCTGTGTCAGGTTCTTCCCGTTGCGGTCGGCGACGTGTTCATGTCACAGGAAAACCGCCCGAAAGCCATGGACTTCTGGGATCTCGTCATCTCGGAAGTGCACGGCATCCGCCCGGCGGAGCTGATCGAGGAACAGAAAAAGGGGCGCAAGGTATTCGGCACGTTCTGCGTGTTCGTCCCGGACGAAGTCATCATCGCGGCGGACGGAATCGTGACCGGCCTGTGCGGCGGCTCCCAGTTCTGGGTTCCGGGCGGCGAGGCAGTGCTGCCGAAGAACACATGTCCGCTCATCAAGGCATCCGTCGGCGCGCGCCTCGGCCGGACATGTCCCTTCTTCCGGATCGCGGACGTATATGTCGGCGAGACCACCTGCGACGGAAAGAAAAAGGCGTACGAGATCCTTGGACAGGATGTGCCCATGTACATCATGGACGTTCCGCAGATGAAGCGCCCGAAGGACATTGTGAAATGGAAAGAGGAGATTGCTGACTTTGCCCTGAAGGTGGAGGAGATCACAGGAAACAAAGTGACCGTGGAGAAGCTCAAAGACGCCATCCGGATCATAAATGAAAAGAGAAAGGCGATGAAGAGGGTCTACGACGCGAGACGGAGCGAGTGCCTCCCGATCTCCGGACGCGATGCGCTCCTCATGACCCAGATTTCATTTTTCGATGACCCGGAGCGCTGTGCAAAGATGTGCAACCGGCTGGCCGATGAACTCGAAGAGAGGATTCGGGATGGCGTGAGCGTTGTTCCCTCCGGCACAAAGAGGATACTTGTGACCGGTACGCCTCTGGCGGTTCCGAACTGGAAGCTGCACAACATCATCGAGACGAGCGGGGCAGCGGTCGTGTGCGAGGAGATGTGCACGGGAACCCGCTATTTCGAAAATCTCGTGGACGACAGCGGAGAGACCCTCGACGAGCTCTTCATGGCCCTCGCGGAGCGCTATATGAAGAACAACTGCGCCTGCTTTACTCCGAATCCCGGGCGCATCCAGGATATCCTGCGCCTGGCGAAGGAATACAAGGCGGACGGCGTGATTGACTGCAGCCTGAAATTCTGCGGTCTCTACGACATCGAGAAGAAGTCGGTTGCGGAGGCCCTGAAAGCGGAAGGCATACCGGTTCTGTCGCTCGAGACGGACTACGAGGACTCCGATGCGGGACAGCTCAGAACCCGGATCGAGGCCTTTGTGGAAATGCTGAACGGATGAGTGAACGCTATTACATATTATTTGAGAACTACGAGCAGGGGCTCGCTCTCCATGATCTTCTGGACGAAGCCGGTGTGATGAATCGGATTGCACCGGCTCCTTCCGCGGCCCGGGGCACTCTTTGCTGCGGCATGTCGCTTCTTGTCGGGCCGGATATGATTGACAGGGCGAAGGAAGTGATCTCAAGGGAGAATGCCGTATATCACAGCATTGTTTCCATGGAGAACCCGCTTCAGCCGATGCGGGACAGGTATTGCTGAAGAGCCCCTTGCGGGGACATTTTCATCAACGACTGCAATCGGAGACTGTGCCGGGACAAAACGGCATCTGCAGGCAGATAAGAGGAGAGGACATTGATCTATCTGGATAATGCCGCCACGACCATGATCAAGCCGCCGCAGGTCATAACCGCCGTGACGGAAGCGCTGACAACTCTGGGAAATGCATCAAGGGGAGCCCATGAGGGCGCGCTTGCGACGAACCGCCTGGTCTACAGGACCAGGAAGAAGCTCGCGTCTTTCTTTGGCTGTCCGAAAGCGGAGCAGGTCATTTTTACGGCGAATTCCACGGAGGCGCTCAACATTGCCATAGGCGGGACGATCAGGGAAGGCGATCACGTCATCACCACCCAATTGGAGCACAACTCCGTCCTGCGCCCGCTCTACAAAATGGAGAGAGAGCGGAAGGCGGAGCTCTCCTTTGTGCAGGCCGACCGCAGGGGCTGCGTGGATTACGGGGAATTCGGAAGGCTCATCCGCCCGGATACCCGCGCCATCGTCTGCACCCACGCCTCGAATCTGACAGGAAATATCCTGGATATCGGGAGGATCGGAAGAATTGCCGCGGAGAAGGGAATCCTGCTGATCGTGGATGCCTCCCAGACGGCGGGGGCTGTCCCGATCGACATGTCGGCTATGGGGATTTCCATCCTCTGCTTCACAGGTCACAAGTCGATGATGGGGCCGCAGGGAACCGGCGGCCTGTGCATAAACGGAGACATAGAAGTGGAACCGCTGAAAACCGGCGGGACCGGGGTGCAGTCTTATCTTAAGGAGCAGCCGCGCGAATATCCGACCAGGCTCGAGGCGGGAACGCTGAACGGGCACGGAATTGCGGGCCTTCTTTCGGCGGCGGAGTTCATAGATCAAACGGGCATCGATGTGATCATGAGACATGAGGCGGGCCTTGCGGGGAGATTTTACGAGGCTGTCGCGGGGACGCCGAAAGTCAGGGTATACGGGGATTTTGACG
>CADCPJ010000140.1 GCA_902803245.1 uncultured Lachnospiraceae bacterium
CAGGCCGCGCAGGGAACAGCGCAGACAGATGATAAGGCCGATGCTTCCGGGAATGCCCCGGCTGCTTCGGGGACAGCCGTCGCGGATCCTGCAGCAGCTGCTGCGGACGCGGCCCAGATGCAGGCTCAGAACGTCTCTCCTGCGGCTGAGGCTCCCAAGGGACAGGCGACAGGCGCCGTGACTTTGAGCGGCGAGGCAGTGACCCACGTCGGCACGGACGCTGACCCGAATGCGGACGCGGACGCGGCCGAGGAGAACGCCGGCATCTCTGCAAATGAGGCGATGCGGGGCTACACCAACATCGTGCTCGTCGGCATTGACACCCGCGATGTCAACCAGATCGACTACGCGAACAGCGACACGATGATCATCACGAGTATCAATAACGAGACGGGCAAGATCCGCATGGCGTCTGTCTACAGAGACACGCTTCTCAATATTCAGAATTCTTATTCCATGAGCCTCGGACAGGGCGACTCGGACGAGGAGTTCCTTGCCGGAGAAGAAGACGACATCGTATACTTCGACGAGGGGGATTACGATGACGGCGGGTACGACGACGGCGGCTACGATGACGGCGGGTACGACGACGGCGGCTATGACGACGGCGGGTACGACGACGGCGGTTATGATGACGGCGGCTACGATGACGGCGGCTACGATGACGGCGGTAACGATGACGGCGGGGACACGGTCAGCTACTACAGCGAGCCGGACAGCACCTGGACGGATTCCTCATCCGGAAGTTCAAGCACCGGGAGCCGCGCGGATTCGGGCAGCTCCGGAACGACCAGCTCGTCCGGCAGCTACTCCGAGCCGGATATCTGGGTGGACTACACTGACAGCACGACGAGCTCAACAGTCTCTTCATCCGACTCTCAAGCGGAGTCTCACTCCGAAGTCTTCTCCGAGCCCGACAGCGGCGTGTCCGAGTACGCCGGAAACGAGTATTACAACTACTCCGAGACCGGGACGGAGCCGGCCGGGCAGCAGCTCGGCGAGACGACTGCGGCGGGCAAGTATGACAAGGCCAATGCAGCCTATGCGTCGGGGAGCACGAGACAGCTCCTCAGCATGCTCAACAAGAATCTTGACCTCAACATCCATGACATCGTGGTGGTGGATTTCGCTGCTGTCGCGAAGCTCGTGGATGACATCGACGGAATTGACGTGTGGATGACTTACCAGGAAGTGGTGCATATGAACAACTACTGCCAGGAGACATCCAAGGTCACGGGACTTCCGTATACCCCGATCGAGCCCGAGGAGATGCCGAGAGAGTATCACCTGAACGGCGTGCAGGCGGTGTCCTATGCCCGAATCCGCTACACGGCAGGAAATGACATGAAGCGCACGCAGCGCCAGAGAGTCGTCATCAACAAGGTGGTCAACAAGGCGAAGCAAAGAGGCTTTGACGCCGTGAACGGAATGATCAACGACGTGTTCCCGCTCTGCAAGACCTCCTTCTCCACGGCGGAGATCATCAAGCTGGCGACGAGGGTCTTCAGCTTCGAGATCGAGAAGACGACGGGATTCCCGTTCGAGCACATCGAAAAGAACGTCTACGTCGGCGATAAGAAGCTGGATACCGTTGTTCCCGTCACGCTCGAGGAAAATGTCAAGGAGCTCCATGAGTTCCTCTTCGACGAAAAGGATTACGAGTGCAGCCCGACCGTGAAGGAATACAGCAACGACATCTCCGTGCTCTCAGGGCTCACGATCGCGAGCCGCGATGTGGCGATCAAGAACAGCGTGATCGAGGAATCCGGCGGAGAAGCGGACGTCGTGACGTGATGAAATGCATTTAAATACCGAGATTTGACAAGAGAATTCGTACCATCCCGTGCAGATGCTGTGCATATGGGATGGTACTTCTTTTTCTTAAGATGAAGCAGAAGTAAGGATAAAGGATACATGCAGCAGCGCATTAAGGTGGACGTCATCATCCCGACATACAAGCCGGACCGCTCTTTAAGGGATCTGGTGCGGATGCTCCTTGCGCAGAGCTACCCCGTCGATCACATCCTGATCGTCAACACGGGGGAGGAGCACTGGGACAATGACCTGCTTCCCGCTCTTAAAAGAGTGGAAGTGTTTCACATCACGAAGAGGGAATTTGATCACGCGGCGACCAGAAATATGGGCGTCGGCTTTTCCGATGCCGATTATCTGCTCTTCATGACCCAGGACGCCGTGCCCGCAAATGAGTTTCTCGTGGAGCGGCTTCTCGAATCATTTTCCGATCCCGCCGTGAAGGCTGCTTACGGAAGACAGCTCCCGAAGCCGGGATGCTTTTACGTAGAGGGGTGTGTCCGGAACTACAACTACCCATCGAACGGATGGGTGAGGACGATCAGGGACCTTCCGGAGCACGGGGTGAAGACATATTTTTGTTCCAATGTCTGCGCGATGTATGAGAGATATACATTTGACCGGATGGGCGGCTTCAAGGCCCCCGCGATCTTCAATGAGGACATGGTCTACGCGGCGAGAATCGAATACCTCGGTTACGGGGTGGCGTATGTCGCGGACGCAGCGGTCTATCACTCGCACAACTACACCAACACGCAGCAGTTCAGAAGAAATTTCGACAACGGCGTCTCCCAGGCCATGCATCCGGAGATCTTCGGGGCGGTGCCTTCGGCAGGAGAGGGCAGGAAAATGGTCAGATACGTGACGAAGTATCTGTGGAGAAAAGGACACGCCTATCTGATCCCGGGCTTCTACTGGCAGTGCGGATGCCGCCTCGCCGGGTTCCGGCTCGGGAAGGCGTATCGGCATCTCCCGGATTCGCTGGTGCGCTTCTGCTCGCTGAGTCCCGATTTCTTCAGACGGAAGCGATAATGGGCGCCATTTCACTTATTTTACACAAATACACTGTATTCTGTCTCTAACTGTTGGCTTGGAGAGTATCGTTTCCGGGTCAGCGTTATTCAAAAGGAGACGGACATGGACGATCGATTTGACCGCTCTGATTTTGACGAACGGAAGAAGGATGAGAACTGCGGCGATCCGGTGAAGGACAGCCTGCAGGAAGACAGCGATACCAGGGAGAGCCGTCCTGCAAAGGATGTCCGGCAGGACACAGGACAGGCGGATGAAGATACCAGGGAGAACCGTCCTGCAGAGGATGTCCGGCAGGACACCGGTTCCGGCGATGCCACGACCGATGCGGGATCTGTCCCGTATGAGGAGCGCACGAGGAGAACGGCATCCGGCAGGCAGGAGACGGAGCCCGACGACTTGTCCTCGGAGCCTTACCACAGCGCTTACGACGCATACCGGTTCCGAACCCCTTCCGACGTCCGCGTGACACTTGATGCGAAGCCTGAGAAAAAAAGGACCTGGCTGAAAGTGCTGGTCGGAATCCTGATTGCCGCGGCGGTTGTTCTCTTTGCCGGGGCTTTCGGCTACAAGGTGATGACGGGAAGATCGCTCGTGAGCGATTTAAGGAAAGATTTTTCATCCCGGCCGGGCAGCCACGAACCCGGGAAAGAAATCGTCCTCGGAGCGCCGAAGTCCGG
>CADCPJ010000141.1 GCA_902803245.1 uncultured Lachnospiraceae bacterium
CATGGCTGTCAAGCCCCTTTCCGTCAAAAATATGAGAAGTTCTCATCTCATGTATCGTCCTGCCAGCGCGGAGCCTTAATTCCTGCAGGTGAGCAAAAAGATACGAACCCTGAGATGTTCCCACATAGGTGCCTGGTCCCCTTTCTTCTTATAACTCTATTTTACCTAAAAAAGGGATGTCACCTCAAGGGATGCAACAGAATGTTGCACCTCCTGAGTTCTTGTCGATTGCCATTTTTAGATCGTCAGGATAAGATTGAGACAGGGGCATTAGGAGGTACATCGATGTATACTTTTGAGGATTTCGGAAATACCATCAGACAGCTGAGGACTGCATCCGGGATGAGCCAGCAGCAGTTCGCGGATCAGCTTCTCGTATCGAGAGGGGCAGTATCCATGTGGGAGGCGGGAAAGCGCCTGCCGGACATCAGCATGATCTCGCGCATCGCATCCTGCCTCGGGGTGGAGACCTATGAGCTTCTGAACACGATGGCGGACCCGGATATGCCGCCCTGCGTCATCGTCGTGGAGGACGAAAATGTGATTCTGAAAGGATTCGTCCACATACTGGAGGAGGCGCTTCCGTACGCGGAGATCTACGGTTTTCCGAACTCTGCGGAGGCCCTTCATTTCGCCGAGAGCGCACGGATCGACATCGCATTTCTCGATATCGAGCTGAGAGGAGAGAGCGGAATCGAGCTCTCCCGCCAGCTTACGCAGCTCCAGTCAAGGGTCAACATCATCTTCCTGACCGGGCATCCGGAGTTCACCGCCGACGCGCTGGGCGTGCACTGCAGCGGCTATATCTTGAAGCCTCTGACGCCGGAAAAGATCCGCATCGAGCTCTCGCATCTCCGGTTCCCCGTGAGAGGCATTAAGACGGGAGGGGTGTGACCCAAGTGAAGACATCATGCTCTTTTTCGAAGATTCTTGTGGCGTTGGCCACGGCCGCACTGGCCGTGCTTTGCATAGTGCTGACCATCGCGATCATTCTGAGGCCGGGTCACACCTACTACGCGTACGCCCCGTATGCATTTTTCATTCTGAACCCCGAAGCGGAGACCGAGGAGAGCATCCCGGACCACGCCGGCGTGAAGCGCACCTATACCCTGAAAATCCCGGAGGGCCACGTCACGGAAACCGGGGCGCGGCTCACCTTCTATCTGCGCCACACCGAAGCTTTGGTGGAATTCGAGGATTCGGAGGAAGCTTTTTATGACTCCTCCGAGAACGATGAGCCCCATATCGGCCACACGCCGGGAAACTACTGGGTCTCCATACCCGTGCGCCCGGTGTACGCCGGAAAAACGGTGCACGTCACCCTGACGCCCGTGTTCGGCAGTGTGGCGGATGAGACGCCCGTCTTCTGGCTGATCGGGCACGAGCAGCTGCTGAACATGATTGTCCTGCCGCAGGATACCCTGCTGCTCGTTCTTGGCATCCTGACAATCCTCGCAGGCCTCTTTCTGGCACTTATCGTTCTCGTGCTGCCGCTGGATCGAAGCGACAAGCTCAGCACGTTCCTCTTAGGTGCTCTGGCGATCACCGCAGGACTTTGGAAGATATCCGGTCTTCCCTCCACGACGCTGATGCTGGACTCTCTCGGATATCACAAGGCGCTCTGGTACTTCGGAGTCTCGATGTATCTGCTCATGCTGTCGCTGTCCCTGCTCTTCTTCGTCACGCAGACCTCGGATAGAAATAAGCGCAAAGCGCGGCTGTGCTGTCTGATTGGAATCGGGACTGCCATACTCTTTGTGGTGCTCCAGTTTGCGGGCGTCATAGAGCTGCACGACGTGCTGGTGGGATACGGCTTCTTTGTGGCTGCGCTGCACCTGATCGCGCTGCTCGGACACCGCCCGTCCCGGAGCGAAATGCTGTGGGTGATTCCGTTTATGCTGACGCTCGGAATCGACATGCTGTTCTACGGCGCCCACGGAAATCTGCACCGCGCGCCGTTCTTCCTCCTGTGGTCAACGGCCAATCTCATCTTCCGGGGCATCAGCTTCGTGCGCGGTGCGATCCTCAAGGAGAGGCTGCTCGCCCAGAAGGAGACGGAGCTGCGCGAGACAAAAATCCATGCGATGATCCAGCAGATCCGGCCCCACTTTATCTACAACACGCTGACTTCCATCTACGTCCTCATACGCGATGACCCGAAGGAGGCCATGCATGTGACGCAGGACTTCACCGACTACCTGCAGGCCAATTTCTCCGCGATCGCGGCTTCAAAGCCGATCAGCTTCACCGACGAGCTCAGGCACACGAAAGCTTACCTGGCCGTCGAGAGGATGCGCTTCGGAGAGGACCTGCGCGTCGACTTCGATATCCGGCACTCGGCGTTCCGCCTCCCGGCTCTCACGCTTCAGCCCATAGTGGAAAATGCGGTCAAGTACGGCATCGGTAGGGGACATGCGCCGGAGCACATCCTGATCCGCACGATGTCCGGCGACGGTTGCGCGGTCATCACGGTGACGGACGACGGGCCCGGCTTTGATCCGGATTCCGGAGACGGCGAGGCGCACATCGGCATCAAAAATGTCCGGGAGCGCCTGGCGGTCATGTGCGGCGGCACTGTTGAGATCGAGAGCGGGGCCGACAAGGGAACGACCG
>CADCPJ010000142.1 GCA_902803245.1 uncultured Lachnospiraceae bacterium
AAACTTAAGGTTAACCGGTACAAAAAAGTCAGTCCCTGCGGTCGTCGTGCACTTCCTCGTAAAAAGTATACGCCTTCTGGGTGTTGCCGTCGATCTCCCCGCTTTTCGAGCGCAGATAGATCAGCATGTCCTTTAAGATCAGGTAGCAGCACTCGTCCAGATCCCGAAACGCCGCGAGGCGGATCTCCGGCAGCCACTTCGACTTGTTTCTCCTCGGCTCGATGTAGTCCGCGATGAACACGATCTGTTCGAGAAGCAGCATTCCCGGGCGGCCGGTCGTGTGATAGCGGATCGCGCTCAGGATCTCTTCGTCCCTGATGCCGTACTTCTCCTTCGCGATGTACGCCCCCACCTTCGCATGAAGGAGAAATGGATTGTTCCGCTCGACGTCGGTGATCTCGATCCCGTTCTTGTCGCAGATCTTGATCTTCTTTGTGTCGGACAGGCACTTGGCGCAGTCGTGCAGAAGCCCGGCCGTCTCCGCTTTTACGATATCCGCTCCGTGAGCCATCGCAAGGGCGGAACACATATAGCGCACTCCCTGGGTGTGATAAAAGCGGTTCGAGTCGATGTACTTGCTGAGGCGCTTGCTCATTTCCTCCAGATTATTGTTCACAGCAGCCATAGATATGCCTCTCCTTGATGTAAGTCTCCACGCTGTCGGGAACATAATAGCGCACGGAGCGTCCTTTTCGGACAAATTCCCGAAGGTCGTGGGAAGAGATGTCAAGGTTCTCTGAGTCGAGCCGGTAAATGCTCGCGTGATACCGGACGCGCACTCCTTCTATCATCCTGTCCAGAGTGGTTTTGTCGATGTGATTCCTGCACGCGACGATGAGCGTACACGCGGCGCAGATCCGCTCAGGCATCATCCATGTATCGAAGTCGCGCAGGGAATCCGCCCCGATGATGAAGAAGAGCTCCTCGTCCGGAGATTCCTTCTTCATGCGCTCGAGCGTGCGGTACGTGTAAGTGTATCCCTCGGGATTCATTTCCAAAGTGGAGAGCTCAAAATGAGGATTCCCCTCGATCGCAAGCCTCACCATATCGAGCCGCTCCTCGTTCGAGGCGCGCCCTTCCCGGTCCCGCTTGTGCGGGGGATTCCCGGCGGGCATATAGAGAACCCGGTCCAGCTCAAACTGCTGCCATGCGGTCTCCCCGAGAATCAGGTGGCCGATATGTATGGGATCGAAAGTCCCTCCCATGATTCCAGTGCGCATGGCGCCCTCCCTTAAGTTCATCCCTTTTCTGCTCACCGCGGCAGTGTGATGCGCTTCCTGTCTTCTTTTCCTTCCCTGTAAAGAACGATTTTCTTCCCGATGACCTGCACCACTTCCGCGCCAGTCCGGGCCGCAACGGCCTCGGCGATCTCGCGGGGCGCATCCTCACAGTTCTTCTGCACTCCGAGCTTGATGAGCTCCCTCGCGGAGAGGGCCTCATCGACATTCTTCAGGTTTTCTTCCGTGAGCGACGCCTTGCCGAAATACTGGATCGGGGCCATGGTCATGGCCAGGGATTTCAGATACGCGCGCTGTTTGCTTGTCATGCTCATGCTCATGGGCCTCGTCATATGTTTCCATCATTTTTTGCTTCATCGTCATAGAATTCAAACACGTGTCCGTACATCCGGACCGTGCCGCCCTCCTCGATCCCCTTTTCCTTGAGCTCGTCGACGATGCCGCTCCTTCTTAAGAACTGCGTGAAGTAGCGGAAGCCCTTCTCCGAGTCGAGATTCGTGTAGCTCAGCATCCGGTCGATCTTCGGTCCCTCGACCACAAACTCGACACTGCCGTCGCGGCCCGTCTCGATCTCGATCGTGTACGGGAGGTCGGAGGAAGCGATCTCGTCCTCCGGGAAATACTCCTGCTCATAGTATACCTGTTTGGGCGCAGTCGTATCAAGTAGATTTCTGATCTTGAGGAGAAGTTCCCGGATTCCCTCGCCGCTCACGCCGGAAATGGCATAGACGGGGTATCCCATAGGCTCGAATTCCTTCTTCAGCCTTCCCACCGGATCCTCGTCGTCGTACTTTGCGACGTCCACCTTGTTGGCCGCAATGAGGATCGGCTTCTTCATGATCTCCGGGTTGTATTTTTCGAGCTCGGAGTGAATCGCGTACACATCCGCGACGGGATCCCTTCCGTCAAATGAGGCCGCGTCGACGATATGCAGGATCACCCTCGTTCTTTCGATGTGGCGAAGGAACCGGTGCCCGAGGCCGACGCCGTCGGCGGCTCCCTCGATGAGGCCGGGCATATCCGCGATCACGAAGCCTCTCCCGTCTCCAAGATCCACGACGCCGAGGTTCGGGTCGATGGTCGTGAACGGATAGCTCGCGATCTTCGGGTCCGCATTCGTGACATGCTTTAAAAATGTCGATTTTCCGGCATTCGGGAATCCGACCAGCCCCACATCCGCGACGAGCTTCAGCTCAAGAACGGCATCGAGCTCGATGGCGGGCTTTCCGGCCTCCGCGTACTGGGGGGCCTGATTGGTGGGGGTCGCAAAATTCATATTGCCGCGGCCGCCGTTTCCGCCGCGCAGGACCACCTGGCGGGTGTTTGAGCCGGACAGGTCCGCTATGACCTTGCCCGTGTGCTCCTCCCTCAATATGGTGCCTTCCGGGACTTTCAGCACAATGTCCGCGCCGTCCTTCCCGTGGCAGCGCTTCTTGCCGCCCTCGGCGCCGTCCTCCGCGCGGAACTGGTAGCGGTGTTTGTAGAAAAAGAGCGTGTTCATGCCCTTGTCGACTTCGAAGATGACGTCGCCTCCGCGGCCGCCGTCGCCTCCGTCCGGTCCTCCCGCCGGTACGTACTTCTCCCTGCGGAAGCTGACATGGCCGTCGCCGCCCTTTCCCGAGCGAATATGAATTCTGGCGTAGTCCAGGAACATAGATCTATCCTCCGTAAAACAAGAGCTCCAAATCTATCGATCAGATTCGGAGCTCTTCCATAGTCTTTTAGCCTGCTTCGCGCATAGAGCGAAGCGATGAAAAGAAAGAGAACTTATTCAGCAGCCTTCTCGACCAGCTCGATGGAGCACTGCTTGCGGTCTCTGCCCAAACGGGAGAAGCGGACGATTCCGTCTGCCTTCGCGTAGAGCGTATCATCGCTTCCGCGGCCAACGTTGGCACCCGGATGGATGTGAGTACCGCGCTGTCTGTAAAGGATGTTGCCGGCCTTCACAAACTGTCCGTCTGCTCTCTTTGCCCCAAGTCTCTTCGCTTCGGAGTCGCGGCCGTTCTTTGTGGAGCCGACACCCTTTTTGTGAGCGAAGAGCTGAAGATTCAGATTCAGCATGGTATTTCCTCCTTGTTTCATTTGAAATGCCTGTCTCCCTTAAGGGTCTTAAGGCAAGTCGGAGGAATCATTCCGGCTCGTGACATCGTCACGACCGTTCCTCCTCGATCAATAGTCTCACATACGGCTCATCTTCCGGTCCCCTGATCTCTTCCAGCTGCTTAAGCCCGAGAATGAGCGACTCCATAAGGAGCATTCCCTTCTCATGAAGCCCTTCCGGGAAGCGGCAGGCGACGAGTCCGCTCTCTGATTCGAGATCCTCGATCCTGTCTCCTGCGAGGCACTCAATCGAATTGACCGCATTCGTCAGAAGCGCGGATGCGGCGGCGCAGATGATGTCACTGCCCTCCTCCGCGTATGCGGCGTGCCCTTTGGCCGAAATGCCCGTATAAGTGCTGCCGCGCCGATAAACCGTAATCCGGATCATATCACATCAACCGTTGATCTTGCTGATCCTGACAGCCGTGTAGCACTGTCTGTGACCGCGCTTTTTGTGGTAGCCTGTCTTCGGCTTATACTTATAGACGATGATCTTGCGCTCGCGTCCGTTGCGAAGAACTTCCGCTTCCACTGTAGCGCCCTTGACATCCTCGCCGGCCTTGAAGCTGTCTCCGCCGATCGCCAGAACCTGGTCAAATGTGAACGTCTGGCCTGCCTCGACCGGAAGCTTCTCGACGCGGATGATATCGCCCTCAGAAACCTTGTACTGCTTTCCTCCGGTAGCAATCACTGCATACATGAGCCTCTGCCTCCTTTTTACAATACTCGCCGGATTCGGTGCTGCGGCATAAAAGCGCAGACTTGTGACCTCTCCGAGCGGCACACTAGGACATACTATCACATATGCAGTGTCTCTGCAAGTGGTTTTCTCACTTTCTGGCGCAGAATTTCCATGATTCCGAGCTTCGTCAGATCGACGACCTCCGTGCGTATGTGGTCCTTCCTCACGAGCTTTTTCATGACCTGGATGAGCTCCGTCCTGTGATCCTCCGACTCCAGGTTGATGAAGTCCACGAGTATGGTGCCCGACAGATTCCTTAAGCGCAGCTGCCTCGAAATCTCCTCCGCCGCCTCGAGGTTGACCTTTCGGTACGTCTCCTCCGGTATGCGCCCCTTCCTGCACTTGCCGCTGTTGACGTCTATGACGACGAAGGCCTCCGTCCGCTCTATGACCAGGTAGGCCCCGCTCTTTAAGTAGACTTCCTTTCTTACGAGTTTCTCCAGCGCGCGGGGAAGGTCGTAGAGCTCATTGAGAGTCAGCCCGCGGCCGGCCCGCGGGCGGCAGATCTCTTCCGCATCAGGTGAAGGGTCCCCGGCCTGCGCGTAATTCCCGTCCGATGCGTGATCCCCGGCCTGCGTGTAATTCCCGTCCGATGCGTGATCCCCGGCCTGCGTATTTTCGCGGGTAAGCCGTGCGAGAGGCGGGGCAAAGGCCGGGATGTCCGTGAAGCATCGGTCCACTTTCTTATAAAAATCGCGGTAGAGCTGCACATAGAAGGGCTCTTCCTCGTAGAGCTTCTCGCCCTTCTTCGCCCTTTTATATCGCGCAAGGATCTCCTCCATCAAGAGCTCAAGCCGATTTACTTCCTCCAGAAACGACGCCTTATCGCACCTCGCAGCATTTGTCCGGACGAGGATGCGGAAGGGGTGCTCTTCGTCAGTGAGCCAGGCCCGGCAGATGGTCTTCTGCTCCTCCGTCAGCTTCTTCGAAAACGCGTTCTCCCCCTCCCTGCTGTATATTACCGCATATCTCCCGCCGACGCTGATATCCGTCGTAAGGACCGGCTCCTTCCGGCCTGAGGCGTCCTTCTGAATCTGCACGAGCACGCTCTGGGACGGAGACAGATGAGCATGCCTCGTAAGCGGGAGAAAGCACAGCGTCGGAAGGCCGATGTCCACAAACGCGCCTCCGATATTCAAAGACACGGAGTCCACCACTCCCTTGAAGACCGACCCGACAAGATCTTCCGTCCCTTTTTCCTTGAGAAGCAGCTCCTCGAGGCGCATGTCTTCCGCAAGGGCGGCCGCGTAGTATTCATTTCCGCGAAAATTCAATGTGGTCACTATGTAATCGATCATAACTTCCGGAAGGCATAGGGGGATGCGGAGCATCCCGCGTGCACGGGTGCTGAACAGCTGCGTCTTATGGAAATGGCGGCAGCAGGGACTTATCCCCTTCGCCGCATTTTTTAAGGACCTGTGCCGGTCGGAGCATATCAGAAGCGGGTCCCCGCATCAAGAAGAGGCCGCTCATCCGCGTCAAAGAGCTCTCGCCTGACCAGGCGGAATCCGTTCTCGTAAAGATCCGTGCCGGCATATGAGGAGAGGGCAAGAAGCGCAGTCGCGGGCTTTAAGTTGCCGCTGCTTCCGGACTCGCACACAAGGCGGAGAATGCTCCTTTTTGAGTAATCCGGAGAAAGCGCAAAATCCGGAAATTCATGCTCCGGGACGACTGTAAGGGACAGGATCTGGGGCCGGATATCCGCCTCCTTCTCCTTGTTTTTCGTCACCTTGCGGACAAGGATCTGCTCCTTACTGAGAAACCCGTCAAGAACAGTCTGTCCGGCCCCGTCGCAGTCCGGCGCGGAGAGGGAGTGCGGGATGCCGAGAGATTCGGAAAATGCGTCGGACAGCAGGATGTCCCAGGCGGCGTAGCGCACAAGGGCCATGGCCTTGCTGCTCTTTGTGAGTCCCACGCGCACCGCGTCAGTAAAATGAACCCCCTCCGGGGAGACGGCATTCAGCGCTTCGAGAAAATCACCGGCACCCGGCGGCAGGGGCAGTTCCTCGTTGTTTATGCCTATGTCCTTAAGCCGGTAGAGCTCCTCAGAGCTGAGCTCAGCCGTGTCCCTGTAGGCAAACTCGATGTCTGCGTATTCGCCCGTGCTCTCCTGCCCCACTCCGAGCGGGTCGGCGAAGCTTAACACCATATGGGGATTGAAGCCGCCGGTGTACACCGCAAGAAGTCCGCTCCTCTTTATGATCTTCTGGAAAGTGCGCATAAAATCCAGATGTCCCACAAACCGGATCGGACCTGTCTTCGTGAATTTCACGCGAATTCTCATAGCTTGCTTCCTCACTTCAAGGCTGTCTCAAATTGTCCCTCTTGCCGTTCATATTATCCCTCTCGCCGGCCAAATTGTCCCTCTCGCCGGCAAAATTGTCCCTCTTGCCGGCCAAACTATCCCTCTTGCCGGCCCTTGCGTCCTTCTTCTCGGTGCAGACGCCGGTCTTCGCGGAGAGAAGCCCGCAGGCCGAGCACTGCTGCCGGCAGTTCGGTGTGACGCTTCCCTCGCCAGTGGCCTTCTTCCACTCCTTCAGGAGGAAGGATCTGCTTACGCCGATGTCGATGAAGTCCCATGGGAAGATCTCGTCGTCGGAGCGCTCCCGCACCGTGTAGAAATCGGGATCAACACCCGCTTCCTCATAGGCCTCCTTCCAGATGTCGTAGCGGAAAAAGTCCGTCCAGGAATCGAAGATCGCGCCGCGCCGGTAGGCCGCCTCGATGACGTCCGCGACTCTCCTGTCGCCTCTGGCCAGGACGCCCTCGAGCTCGGTTCCGTTCGGCTCGTGCCATTTGTAGTGAATGCGCTTCTGGTTCTTCATCTGCCGGATCTCGTCCCGCACCGTGTGGGCATCATTTACATAATCCGAGGGCTTTAGCATCTGCGCCCACTGAAACGGGGTGAACGGCTTCGGCACGAAAAATGACGTGCTGACGTTGATGTCGCAGGGGCCTGACCGCTCCTCTTTCGGAACCTCGTCATAAAACCGCTCGCAGATCGCCTGGGCGAGATGGGCGATGGCCTTCCGGTCCTCCTCCGTCTCGGTCGGGAGCCCCAGCATGAAATAGAGTTTCACCTTGGTCCAGCCGCCCTTAAATGCGAGAGCGGCTCCGTCGAGAATCTCCTCTTCGGTGATTCCCTTGTTGATCACGTCGCGCATCCTCTGGCTTCCGGCCTCGGGCGCGAATGTGAGCGAGCTCTTCCTGACGTCCTGCACTTTGCTCATGACGTCGAGAGAGAAGTTGTCGATGCGCAGCGACGGCAGGGAGATGTTCACGTGCTCCTTCTGGAATTCATCAATCAGATAGGTCAGGAGCTCGTCGAGGCAGGTGTAGTCGCTTGAGGACAGGGAGCTTAAGGAGATCTCCTCGTAGCCGGATGAGCCGAGCATGTTCTTTGCGTATCTCTTCAGCACCTCGAGAGGGCGCTCGCGGAGCGGGCGATAGACATAGCCGGCCTGGCAGAACCGGCACCCGCGGATGCACCCCCGCTGGATCTCGAGGACCACCCGGTCCTGGGTCGGGCGGATGTAGGGGACGATGGGCTTCTCCGGATAAGGGGCGTCCGCAAGACTTAAAGAGAACTGTCGGCGCACCGTCCTCGGGAGATCGTCATAGATGGGTAAAAATGAATCGATCGTCCCGTCCTCCTTATAGGTCACGCGGTAAAATATGGGGGCGTAGATGCCCGGTATCCGGCCCGCCTCGCGAAGAAATTCCATGCGGGACGCCCCGTCTGCCTTCATTTTCCTGTAGAGGTCCATGAGGTCGTCCATCACGACCTCGGACTCCCCGATGTAGAAGAGATCGAAAAACGGCGCGATCGGCTCCGGGTTATAGGTGCACGGGCCGCCGCCCATGACGATCGGGTCCTCCGCGCCTCTCTCGGACGCGTGCAGCGGAATTCCGGAGAGCTCGAGCACCTGGAGGATGTTCGTGTAGCATAGCTCGTACTGCAGCGTGATCCCGAGGAAATCGGCCTTTTTTACCTCCTCCTGGGACTCCAGCATAAAGAGCGGAATCCGCTCGCTCCGCATGATCTTCTCGAGATCCGGCCACGGCGAATAGACCCGCTCGCACCAGGTGTCGCTGCGGCGGTTCAGCTGCTCGTAGATGATCTGGATGCCCAGGTGGGACATGCCGATTTCATAAACATCCGGAAAGCACATGGCAAACCGGATGTCGACTTCATCTTTGTTCTTTATGATGCTGTTCGGTTCATTTCCGATGTATCTGGCCGGTTTCTCGACCTGGCTTAAAATCCGGTCCGGCAAAGCTGGGTTGATCATGTCCCCTCCGAGGCGTTGCTATCTGCCTGTACATATCGAATTACCTATCGAATGACATATCAGATGGCATGACGAATGGCATATCAAATGGCATATCAAAATGACATATCAAATGGCATATCAAATGGCATATTAAAATGCATATCAAAATGACATATCAAATGGCACATCAAACGGCATATTAAAATGCATATCAAATTGCATATCAAATTGCATATCGAAAGCTCCTGCTTATGCAGGCATTTTCCATAAGCGGTGAAACAAAAGGCCTTATCTTATAAAAGCGCCGCAGCCGTCAGATGATCTGCGTGAAGAAGCAGCTCCGGTTTCCGGTGTGGCAGGCGGCGCCGATCTGCTCGACTTTTGCCAGCAGCGTGTCCCTGTCACAGTCCGCAGAGAGGGATTTTACATACTGAAAATGCCCCGAGGTCTCCCCTTTGATCCACAGGCTCTGCCTGCTTCTCGAGAAATAGGTCATCCTCCTTGTCTTCACCGTGAGGTTGTAGCTCTCCTCGTTCATCCAGGCCATCATCAGCACGTCGCCGTTTTCCGCATCCTGGACGATGCAGGGGATGAGGCCCTGTTCATTTGTCTTGAAGTCGCGAAATTCCATCTTATTTCCTTTAAACACCTGGCGCGGCGCCGGGGACTGCCCCCGTTGCTGCGCTCGTGGATTCATTGTCAAGGCTTTTGGGTGATCTTTATGTGACAGTGGGGACTGTCCCCATTGTCACAAAGTGCCTTTCGTGGAGAGCACGTCCCGGATTCGTGGGTCAAAGGAGGTCGCCTCGTCGAGGGCTTTCGCGAAGGCCTTGAACGCCGCCTCGGCGATGTGGTGGTTGTTGCCTCCCTCGAGCATCCGGAAATGCAGATTCATCGCCGCATTGACCGAGACTGCGTAGAAGAACTCCCTCAGCATCTCGGTCTCGAATGATCCGATGCGCTCCGCCGTAAATTCAATATCGCTCACAAAGGAGGCGCGGCCGCTTAAGTCGAGCGCGCACAGGATCAGCGTCTCGTCCATGGGAAGGACGAAGTTTCCGTATCTTCGGATGCCTTTTTTGTCTCCCACCGCCTGTGCGATCGCCTGGCCGAGGACAATTCCCGTGTCCTCGATGGTGTGGTGTCCGTCCACATGGAGGTCTCCCTTCACCCGTACGCTGAGATCGAAGAAGCCGTGCCTCGCAAAAGCGTCCAGCATGTGGTCGAAGAAGCCGATCCCCGTACAGACGTCGGCCTTTCCGCTCCCGTCCAGGTTAAGCGACACGCAGATGTCCGTCTCTCCCGTCGTCCTTATAATTTTTGCCGTTCTTGAATTCATCTTCCCTGCCCCTCACGAATGCAGCGGTGGATTTCCAAACATGTATGAGATGAATGTTTGGAAATTATGTTTGGAATAATGTTTGGGATAAATGCATGAGATAAATGAGTTCTCATGCCCTCGTACCGTGCTCATGCCCTCGTTCCGTGCTCATCCTCCCCGAACCGCACCTGCACCGAGTTTGCGTGCGCGGTCAGGGACTCCGCCTTGGCGAAGGCGACGATGTCGGTGTGCAGGGAGTCAAGTGCCTCCCTCGAGCTGTATATGATGCTCGTCTTCTTGATGAAATCGTCCACCGACAGCGCCGAGAAGAACCTCGCCGTTCCGTTCGTCGGAAGGACGTGATTCGGCCCCGCAAAATAGTCGCCGAGAGGCTCTGAGGAGTGGGCTCCCACGAAGATCGCACCCGCGTTCCTGATCTTCGTCATGACGAGGAACGGCTCCTTTGTGACGATCTCCAGGTGCTCCGGCGCGATCGCGTTGACTGCTTCCACGGCCTCCTCCAGAGTTTCCGCCACGAAGAAATGGCCGAAGTTTTCGAGAGACTTCTCAATGATGGCGCGCCTCTCCAGAGTCCGCAGGTAGGCCTCAATCTCCCTGATCACCGCGCCTGCGACCGCCTCGCTCGTGGTCACGAGGATCGCGGAGGCGAGCTCGTCGTGCTCGGCCTGCGACAGGAGGTCCGCAGCCACCTCGTGGGGGTCCGCCGTCTCGTCCGCAAGGACCGTGATCTCGGAGGGACCCGCGACCGAATCGATGGATACGTGGCCGTACACGGCGCGCTTTGCGAGCGCCACGAAGATGTTGCCCGGCCCCGTAATCTTGTCCACCTTCGGGACACTCTCCGTCCCGTAGGCCATGGCCGCGATCGCCTGGGCTCCGCCGGCCTTCACGATGCGTGTAACTCCGGCCTCCCTGGCCGCGACGAGCGTCGTCGGAGTCACCTTCCCGTCCTTTCCGGGAGGCGTGCACATGAGTATCTCCCTCACGCCGGCCACCTGGGCCGGAATCACGTTCATCAGCACGGAGGACGGGTAAGCCGCCTTTCCTCCCGGGACGTACACGCCGACTCTCTCAAGGGGCGTGACTCTCTGCCCGAGCACCATGCCGCTCTCCTCGGTCATGAACCAGCTCTTCTGCCTCTGCTGCTCATGAAAATGGCGTATCCGCCCGATCGCGCGGCGGAAAATCCGGGTGAGCTCCTCCGGGACAGCCCTGTAGGCCTCCTCAATTTCTTCATCCGATACGTAAAGCGTGTCCGCAGTCAGCTCGCAGCGGTCGAAGCGCCTCTCGTACTCAAAGAGAGCGGCGTCTCCGTTTTTCCGCACATCGCCTAAAATGTCCGCGACGATCTTCTCCTCTTCCGGGTAGCTGTCCGTGCTGCGCTTAAGGAGCTCCCTCTGCATCTTCTCAAATGACTCCGCGCTCAGCTTCTCGATCGCCATCATTTCTCCATTACCTCCTTGAGCTTTGTGATGAGCCAGGTGATCCGCGCATTTTCCATCTTCATGCTGACCTGGTTTACGACGACCCGGGCCGAGAGATGGCAGACCTCCTCGAGCACTTCGAGTCCGTTCTCCTTCAGGGTCGATCCCGTCTCCACGATGTCGCAGATGACTTCGGACAGGCCGACGATCGGCGCCAGCTCGATGGAGCCGTTCATCTTGATGATCTCGACACTCTGGTGCCTGCGGTTTAAAAAATAGTCCTTCGCGATATTCGGGTATTTTGTAGCCACGCGGAACTGGTCGCCGGAGTTAAGGATCTCCCTTGCGCCGGGCGGTCCGCAGATGCACATCCGGCAGGCGCCGTATTTTAAGTCCAGGACTTCGTAGATCTTCCGCCCTTCCTCTAAAATCGTGTCCCTCCCGACGATGCCGATGTCCGCGGCGCCGTAGGCCACATAAGTGGGGACGTCCGGGCCCTTCGCGAGGAAGAACCGCACCCCCATCTCTTCATTTGTAAAAATGAGCTTTCTCGTATTCTCGTCGTCCGCGCCGCCTGATGTGATCCCGGCCTTTTTGAAGAGCTCGAGCGTCTTCTTCGCAAGCCGCCCCTTGGTGAGGGCGATGGTCAGATATTTCATATGCGGTTCCTCCTCGACAGCGCATTTCCGAGCTGGTCGATATAGAGCCCGACGCCGATCGCCGGGGCGTCCATCCCGAAATGCTGAAGAAGGCGGTCGTATCTCCCGCCCTTCGCGACCGGCTCTCCCGTCCCGTAAGTGAACGCGGAGAAGATGATCCCGGTGTAATAGTGAAACTTGCTGAGAAGGCCGAAGTCGTAAGAAAGAAATCTCTCGTGGCCGCTCTCCCTCACGGCGCCGCCGATCTCGCGGAGCCTTACTATGGCCTCGCGCGCGCCATCGTTTACCGCATACTTCTCCGCCTCGTCAAGGATTTCCGGTCCTCCGAACATCTGCGGCATCCGGATAAAGGCCTGCCGGATCGAATCGAAAGTTTCGCTCCCCTCGAGCAGCTCCTCGACGCCGAAGAAATTCTTATTGGAAATGAGCCGGCGGATCTCTTCGATCTTCTCGTCGCCAAGGCCCGAATCCTGCGCAAGGGACTTGAAGTAGTTGTTCTCGCCGATGCTCACCTGAAAATCCTTAAGCCCCGATCTTAAGAGAAGGTCGCACGTGAGGCGGAGGATCTCCGCGTCCGCTTCCACGGATCCGTCCCCGATCAGCTCCACGCCCATCTGCGTCTGCTCCTTCAAGTGGAGCTGGTACTCCTCCATATTGACAAATGTGCTTCCCTTGTAGGCGAGCCGGAAAGGCATGCCCTCTTTTGGGAAATGCATGGCCACCGCCCGCGCGACGGAGGGCGTGAAGTCGGGCCGAAGCACAAGCGTATTGCCGTCGCGGTCAAAGAACTTGTAGAGCTCATTGGAGGGAGTGGTTCCGATGTCGCTCCCAAAGACATCGAAGTACTCGACCGTGGGAGTTTCGATGTCCTCATAGCCATAGGCCTCAAACACCTTGTGGAGGGATTCCATGAGCTCCCGCTTTTTAAAGCCCATGGAGCCATAGATATCCCTGAAGCCCTCGGGCGTGTGAATGCGAAGATTCTTCATCTTATCTATCCCCTCTCATTTAAGTCGAGCTGCAGCCCCTGAAGGATCGGAAGCATGCAGTCGCTTTTCGCGTCAAGGAAGTAGGCCGGATCGAGCTCCGATATGAGGAAGCTCTTCCTTCCGCCATATTCCATCCTGTTCCAGAACTCCATCATTTCCCGGTAGGGCATGTAATAGAATTCCTGCCTGGAAGAGAAATAAAGAAGCAGGAATGAGATGCCCTGCTGCCTCTCAAAATCCGTCATGAACCGGACCTGGTGCTCGTGGATGTTCGCCAGAGGAAATGTGTCCTCCGCGCACTCCTTCGCGTCGAAGCAGACCGGGATCCCCTGTACGACCCCCATGTAGTCCACGGTGCTCTTCTGGTCGAAGTAAGCCAGCGTGATGTGCCTGCTGTCCTTGTCTATGTGGATCGGGGTGATCGGAGTCGGTATCTTCTGGATCAGGGCGAGCCCCTCCCTGCGGTACTGCTCAATCGTCCGGTTTACGAACTCCTCGAGGGTCGATCCCCTGAGCCCCCGCGATTTCCATGTAGCCATACAGTCGCCTTATGTTCCTTATGTTTTACAGTTACGTTCATTCAAGATCGCTCAAGCGGATAAGGGCGGCCATGTCTTCCGGCGGCGGAGCCTTGATCACAAGCCCGTCAAGCTGCGGAAGCTCCCCCGCTCTCTCCGGAAAGAGAACCCGCCACGCGTGAAGCAGCTGCCTGCCGATTCCATATTTCTCCCTGATCTTAAGGTTCAGCTCCGCGTCCCCGTACTTCGGATCACCGAGAACGGGATATCCGAGGTGAGCGAGGTGGGCGCGGATCTGGTGGGTTCTTCCGGTGATGAGATCGACCCCAAGAAGGGCAAACTCACCTGAGCGCGAG
Source organism: uncultured Lachnospiraceae bacterium (assembly GCA_902803245.1). Taxonomy (GTDB): domain Bacteria; phylum Bacillota; class Clostridia; order Lachnospirales; family Lachnospiraceae; genus Chordicoccus. The sequence continues at coordinate 13,643 of CADCPJ010000142.1, forward strand.
ATGACGCGGATGCCCGTCCTCATCTCCCTGGAGTATCTTACGGGCTCATCCGTGACAGACACACGGTTGCCTTTAAAATCCTTCACCTGGTAGGCGAGATACTCCCCCTCCGAAGGCGCCCCGAAGGTGACCGCCAGATACTCTTTTTTAAGTTCCCTCGTCTTAAGGAGGGCAGACAGAAGCTGCGCGCCGCGCACAGACTTTCCGCAAAGCAAAAGGCCGCTCGTATTCCTGTCCAGACGGTTTAAGGGAGATGGGTGAAAGGTCCTTAAGTCCTCCCTCGTCACGCTTCCCCGCTCAAGGAGAAGTTCAGGCAGAATCTCCGCCACCGAGCGGTCCGTGGGAGATCCCGCCTGGCTTAAAAGGCCTGCGGGCTTATTGACAGCGACGATGTCCTCGTCCTCGTAGATGATGGGCAGCGCGGCATCCGCGCGGGAAGGGAAGCAATCCCTGCTGTCACTTTCCCTAAGGCCGGGTGCGGCAGCTAAGACAGTTCCCTTTGCCGCCTCCTCTTTCCGGAATTCTCCGAAAGTCTCCTCGCGAAAATAAAGCGCCACTTCGTCCCCTTCCCTTAGAAGCTCCGAGCCCTCGGCCTTCCGGCCGTTCAGCTTGATATTCTTCTTCCGGAGCATCTTGTAGATAAAGGACGGCGGGGCGGCATTTAAGTATTTCTTTAAGAATTTGTCGAACCTCTGCCCGGCCTCCCGGGCGCTGACCGTGAGCATCCGCATGGGACACCTACAGCGAGTAGTTGAGCGAAAAATGGCGGAGCAGGTCCTCGTGCCCGTATCCGTCGTAGCCCTCCCTCGGGCGGTGCCTGACATTCGCCCTCAATTCATCCGCGTGCGCGTTCAGGGAGTCCATCCGCTCAGTGAATTTTCTGATATCGCCGAGCATAAAGACCGAAGTGGAAAAGCCGTCGGCGCGCAGCATTTTCTGCAGATGGTCCTTGGCGAACCGCTTGTCCGTCTTCGGATCCGTGACGAGGCCCACGATCTCATTTCCGCAGATCGCGATGCAGTCCACAAGGGCGTTCCGCTTCTCGGAAGTGAGGTAGAGCTCGTAGGCCACGGTCAGGCTGCCCTCGTGGGCGGAAATCTCGCGGTACTCCTCTTCGGGAAGGGACTTCCGCATGAGGAACATGATCAGATTGACCATGGACATGGAGGCCGGAATGAGGCCGACCATGGCGACGATGGTCATGATGTTGTTCCTGGTCCCGAAATAGAGCCAGCTTGTCACAAGGATGAGAATCGGTATCGCAAAGAGGACGACAGTAATGAGGGCGCGCCGTCTCTTCTGCGAGCGAAAGTACCCCCACTCCCCTTTCTTAGATTTCCACATCTGCTCCAAACTCCTTTTTATCCTTTGTCATTGTCCAGCATGCGCTCCACGGACTGGGCCCTCGAGCCCTCCGCGATGATGTCGAGCTGCTTGTGGAACCGGTCCAGCTCCTCCAGATTGTGCTGTGAAAAGATCCGGTAGAATTCATTCTGGATCTTTACCACCTCCCGCTTGTTGTCGAGGCGGTAGAGATTCTCGATGCTCCTTAGTATGTCCTTCACCAGGCTGATCTCGATCTGGCTGTCGATCTGGGCGTCCATGATCTCGGCGCGGACCTGGGACATCTCCTCGTCCAGGAGCTCGATGGCGTCGGAGGCCCTCGTCAGCTTCTCCACCACGTGGGAAGGGATGCTCCCCTTGTACTTGTACTGCAGCGAGTGCTCCGTCGTCGCCCAGAAATTCATGGCCATAGTGCGGATCTGGATTTCCACCTGCAGCTTCTTCGGCCCCGAGATGGTCTGCACGACGTAGAGGACAATGAGATGGAGCGCCCTGTAGCCGCTTCGCTTCTGGTTGGCGAGGTAGTCCTTCCGGCTGCGGACTTCCATGTCCGTGCGCCGGGAAATGAGGGATGCGACCTTCTCGATGTCCTCCATGAACTGGCAGATGATGCGGATTCCCGCGATGTCCTCGACTTCCTCCTCGAGCTGCTCAAAGGAAATTGCCTTTTTCTGCATTTTCTCAAGGATCGAGGAGATCGTCTTCACCCGCCCGCTCACTGTCTCGATGGGCGAGTAGAGGTTTTTTCTTCTGTGTTCTTCTTTTACATTCCGAAACTTGACCAGGAGCTCTGAGACAGCCTGCTCGTAAGGGTCAAGCAATTCTTTCCAAAGCTGTATTTCCATACTCTCATGCTTGTGTCCGAACCGTAGTGAGTCTCATTTCAGAGCTTCGAGAACCTTGAGGAGATAGTCCCAGGTCCTTGAAGCGGAGGAGATGGACAGTCTCTCGTCGGTCGTGTGGATATCCGTCATCTTCGGCCCGATGGAGACGGCATCGAAGCCCGGGATCTTTTTCGAGAAGACTCCGCACTCGATTCCCCCGTGAGTGACCTCGATCTTCGGGTCATTTCCCGTGACTTCCCTGTAAATCTCCGTCATCTTGTTCTTGAGAGGAGAGTCGTCCCGATAGGGCCACTCCGGGTAATCTTCGGAGACGCGCACGTCGGCTCCGATAAACTCTCCGAGGGAGCGGAATTCCGCCATCAGCGCCCTCCTGCCGGACGGGGCAGAGCTGCGGATGAGCTCGGCGCACACGAACTCCCTGTCCGTCGTGCGGACGATGCCGAGATTGGAGGAAGTCTCCGCCGCTTCCGGAATGAGGCCGTTCCTCTTTCTTAAGCCCTGGGGGGAGTGCACGAGCAGGAAGAGCGCCTTGTCCTGGCTCTCAATATCGAGGACGGACAGCGTCCTGGCCTCTCCCTTCGCGATGTGGATCGTGATTCCCCCGTCGATTCCGAGGTACTCTCTCCTTAAGTCCTCCTGATACTGCATGGCGAAGGCTTCCATCGCCTCAAATTCGTCCTCGTCGGTGACGAGATGCGCCTTGGATACGACGGCGATGGCGTTGTCCTTCTCCCCGCCGGAGATGCGCTCGATGGAATAGGCGGATTTCTCCGACAGCTCCAGGAGAAAGCGTCCCATGAGCTGGTTCGCTGAAGGGCGGCCGGAAGTGATCATCCCCCCGGAATGGCCCCCCGTGAGGCCGTCGATCGTGATGACGACGGGGATCCCCTTCACATTCGCCCTGCGGATCGGAAGAACCGCGTCCATCCTCGCGCCGCCGGCGCAGCCGCAGATAAACACGCCCTCCTCCTCGGAGTCGAGGTTGATCATCTGTTTTCCCCTGAGGACAGATGCGTCAAATGCAGCCGCCCCGAGCATACCGACCTCCTCGTCGGCAGTGAACACGCAGTCGAGCGGCGGGTGAGGGACAGTGCCGTCCTCAAGGATGGCGAGCATATAAGCCACTGCGATCCCGTCGTCCCCTCCGAGGGAAGTGCCGCGTGCGCGGATATCGTCCCCCTCGATCACAAGATCGAGGCCATCCGTGTGAAAGTCGTGGCTGCTGTCGGCCGTCTTCACGGCGACCATGTCGAAGTGCCCCTGAAGGATCACGGCCGGAGAACTCTCATAGCCGGCTGTGCCGTCTGCAAAGATCACCACATTTCCATAGCTGTCCGTGCGGCTCTTTAAGGAGTGCTCCTTCGCAAATGCTTCGAGATACTCCGTGACGGCCTTCGTGTCGCCCGATCCGTGCGGCAGCTTTGTCAGCTCCTCAAAATAATAAAAAACGCGCTCAGGGGAAAGTCCGCTAAGTACTCCCATACAATACCTCCTGGAAAAGTGATTTCGGATTGTTGCGGTTAAAAAGCTCTTCGGTCAATAAGATTTCTGTCATTGCCTGAATTCTTCGAATTTCAGGAAGCCCGCATGCGGGAATAAAAAGAGGAACGCTCATAAGTCCGAACGTTCCTCAAAAAAACTTATATAGATCAGATGTCGTCATCCAGATCGTCGAGGTCATCCAGATCATCCAGGTCGCGGTCGAGATCTTTCAGATCGTCCGATTTGCTGTTCTTATAGGTGTCGGGATAATCGTTGTCACCCATATCCGAGCCAGGCAGCTGACCTGTCTGCGGAGCCAGCTCCTGGCGGTTCTGCTTCACCGTCGTGTAGGCAGTCTGCAGAGACTGGATCAGACCGTTGTAGCGCTGTCCGGCGTCATCAATGGTCGAGCCGAGAATGTTTGCCAGATTCGCCAGCATGTCGTCCGTATAAGTGATGGCGGAGTAGCGGATATTATTGGCATCCTGTGTGGCGGAATCGACGATGCTCTGGGCCTGCTGGTTGGCCTTGTTGATCGTGTCGTTGGCCTGCGCGTAAGCCTGCTGCATGACCTCATGCTGGCTCACCATCTCCTTGGCCCTTGCCTCGGCACTGGCTATGATCCCGTCCGCCTTCGACTGTGCGTCGGCCAGGATTGCGTCCTTGTTGGAAATGATCTTCTGATATCTCTTGATCTCGTCCGGGGTCTTCAGCCTGAGCTCTCTGAGCAGTTCCTCCAGCTCCTCCTTGTTCACAACGATCTTTGTCGTTGAAAGCGGCTGGAACTTACAACTGTCTACATACTCTTCGATCTCTTCGATGATCTGCTCAATTCTGCTGCTCATACCCTATCTCCTTAATTATGTTTTCTATAAGGCGCCGCTTATTTTTTTCATTATGTTCTCCGCTACGAGGGGAGGAACAAAATGAGAAATGTCCCCGCCGTACGAGGCGACTTCTTTAACAGTCGTAGAACTCAGATAGGCATACTGCAGACTCGTCGTAAGAAACATCGTGTCGATGCCCGGCGCCATCACGCGGTTGGTCTGCGCCATCTGAAGCTCATATTCGAAATCCGTAATCGCGCGTAGTCCGCGGATAATCACCTGCGCATCGCAGGATTGTACGAAATCCACGGACAGGCCGTCAAAGGAACACACACGAATATTGGGAATGCCTTCCGTGACTTTCCTAAGTATATTAACACGTTCCTCTGTAGAAAACAACGGAGTTTTTGCCGAATTGCGCAAAACGCCGACCACGACCTCGTCAAAGAGTTTCGCGGCTCTCTCGATGATATCGAGGTGTCCGTAGGTGCAGGGATCAAAGGTTCCGGGGTATACGGCTCGGTGCATGCGGATGTCCTCTCTTTATTATCCTGTTTACAGCGGTGATATTCCCTATCATTCCCGAACGCGGCTTGTCCGGATCAGAAAACCTTCCTCAGAAAGAGGTGCGAGCTCTGGGAATAGACCTTGTGCTTTATCACTTCATACCCAAGCTCTCCAAGATACGTGAAGTCGGTCTTCGGCGCCGCTTCGACGACGATGATTCCATCTCTTGCCGGAAGGGAGCTCTCGCTTAAATATGTCAGCGTCTCCCTCTCCAGGTCTTTAAGAAATGGAGGATCCATGAAAATGATGTCAAACGGCTCACTCCCTTCGAGCTGCCTTAAGACCACCGCGGCGTCGCCTCTCATCAGCTTCGCCCTTCCGATGAGCCTGGTGAAGGTGAGGTTTTCCTCGATGAGCTGTGCCGTTCTCCGGTCCCGCTCGACAAAGCATGCCATCTCAGCCCCGCGGCTGAGCGCCTCGATCCCGATGCTCCCGGACCCCGCATAGAGATCCAGAAACCGCGATCCGGGCACTCTCGTCTGAAGGATATTAAAAAGCGTCTCTTTCGTCCGGTCCGTCGTCGGCCGGACATCCATGCCCTTCACTGTCTTAAGAGGCATGGAGCGGGCAGTCCCGGCGATCACTCTCATACGATGTCACTGCTCCTTATGTCAATTCTCCAGTCGAGATCTCCCCTCCCGAGTCCCAGGATGAGAAGCTCCGCTGTGGCGATATTCGTTGCCAGAGGAATCGTGTTCTGGTCGCAGGCGAAGAGCACGTTCTTTATGTCCGGCTCCTTCGGCTCGATCATCGAAGGATTGTAGAAGAAGATCACGAGATCCATCGCGCCCCTCTCGATCATCTCGGTGAACTGCTTGTCCCCCCCGAGAGAAGCGGGAAGGAACTTGTGGACGTGGAGGCTCGTCACCTCCTCGATTCTTCTTCCCGTTGTTCCCGTTGCATAGATATCATGGCGAGACAGAATGCCCTTGTAGGCGATGCAGAAATCTTCGATCAAAGTCCGCTTGCTGTTGTGAGCTATGATTCCTATATTCATCTTATCCCCTCATTCCGTTTCAATATCCGCATCTCTTTACGAATAACATTTTATCACAAAAGTGGGGCATTTTATACAATGAAATGAAAGTTTTCCCCGTTAATTTCTCTCTTCTCACAATAAAATGTATGATACAACTTGTAAAACGGACATTCAGAGGGCAATATCGCTGTTGTTTTTTGTGAGATATGCCGTGAGATGCTCGCGGACCTTGGCATATTCCGCCGTCTCCATGGAGGGATCCTCCCGGAGGATGCGGGCCGCTGTCTCTCCCGCTTTTTTCAGGCTCCCGGAGTCCCTCGTCACGTCTGCAAGCAGGAAGCGGGCGTCCCCGCTCTGCCGGATCCCGAGCAGGTCCCCCGGGCCCCGCAGGGCGAAATCCTTCTCGGCGATCACGAACCCGTCGCTGCTCTCCTTTAAGATATTCAGCCTCTCCATCGTCCCGCCCGAGGTATCGCCGGCCATGAAGATGCAGTAGGACTGCTCCGTCCCTCTTCCGACCCGCCCCCGCAGCTGGTGGAGCTGGGCGAGGCCGAACCTCTCGGCATTTTCGATCAGCATGACGGCAGCGTTCGGGACGTCGACGCCGACCTCCACGACGGTTGTGGAGACGAGGAGGTCGATCTCCCCGCGGGCAAACATCTCCATCACCTTGTTCTTTCTGTCGGCCGGCATGCCCCCGTGGAGCATCCCGACGCTGTAATCCCGGAATTCTTTTTTCAGCCGCGCCGTCTCCTCCCGCACATTTGCCAGCTCCAGCTCCTCAGACGGCTCGATCATCGGGCAGATCACGTAGGCCTGCCTCCCCTCCGCCATTTCCTTTGAGAGAAAGCGCATCGCCTTCTCCATGTAAGAGGTGTCCACGACGGCGCTCTTAACAGGGAGGCGCCTCGACGGCAGCTCGTCGATCACGGAGATGTCCAGGTCCCCGTAGTAGATCACTCCCAGGGTCCGGGGAATCGGAGTGGCGCTCATCACGAGTGTGTGCGGGCACCCTCCCTTCTTTGTGAGGGACTGCCTCTGCCGGACACCGAAGCGGTGCTGCTCGTCCGTTATGACGAGCGCCAGATTCCGATAAGCAACCCGGTCCTGGAAAACGGCGTGAGTCCCGATGACCGCATTGGCCTCGCCGCTTGAGATCTCGGCAAGGATCCGCCTCTGATCCGCCGCCTTCGTCGAGCCGGTGAGAAGCACGGGCTTTATGAATGGAATTCCGGCGTCTTCCTTCATTTTCATGAGCTTCTCATAGTGCTGGGAAGCGAGAACTTCCGTCGGGGCCATGAGCGCGCTCTGATAGCCGTTTGCAGCGGCCATGATCATAGCGAGAAATGAGATGACCGTTTTGCCGGATCCCACGTCCCCCTGAAGGAGCCGGGACATAACGCCCGTGCCGCTCATATGCGCCTCGATCTCCCGCCACGCGTTAAGCTGGGCAGATGTGAGGCGGTAGGGCAGGCGCCCGATGACTTCCTCGCACTCCCATACGGGCCGCATCGGATAGGCGCTCTTTGCGCCCTCTTCCCTCGCTTTCAGGATCCGGATGCCGAGTATGAAAAGGAAAAACTCGTCAAATACGAGCCGCTCCCTCGCTTTCCTTAAGGATTCGGCGCTCTCCGGAAAATGGATCTCCCTCAAAGAAGTCTTAAGATCATCAAGCCGGAGTTCCTCCCGAAGCCAATCCGGCAGGTAATCCGCGCACTCCGAAGCATCTGTCTCGATGACCTGCCGCACTGCCTTCGCGATGGTCCCGCTGCTTAAGCCCTTCGTGAGTCCGTAGACCGGGACGAGGCTCCCCTCCAAATCCGCGTACTTCTCCGGAGTGAGAATTTCCGGATGTTCCATGACGGTCCTTCCCCCCTTTTCCCGGACCACGCCCCGAAAGACGTAAGTCTTTCCCTTTATGAGGACGTGGGCGAGAAACGGCGCGTTGTACCAGGTGAGGCGGAGCGTCCCCTCCCCGTCCGAGACCTCGCATGTGAGGATGGTCATCCTCTTAAAATGGCGAAGAACCACGTCGCTTATGACCCTGGCCCTGACCGCCGCCTTCCCTCCGGGACTGATGAGTGCCACAGGAGTCGGGCTCGGGTAGAGGTCATAGCCGAGCGGATAGTATTTCAGGAGGTCCTCCGCCGTATAGATCTGAAGGCGGTTCATGAGCTCCTCGGTCTTTGGCCCGATGCCCTTGATTTCTTGAAGTGTCATCTCTTCTCCGCTTGCGGTGCGTGAAAAACCCGGGGCAGCCGCCAGGCTCTCCCCGGGTCAAAAGTTTGCCTTAAAAGTCATACCGGTTAACCTGAGCAATTGCCGAAGGCAGCTGCTTAGATTCACCACATATAGAGAAAACGATCCGTTCTGCGCGAGTCAGACATTTTCGTTAACGGCATTACTTATTCCGAAGGTATTCGTCGATCCCGCGGGCCGCCGCCTTGCCTGCGCCCATCGCAAGGATCACGGTCGCCGCCCCCGTCACGGCGTCACCGCCGGCGAATACGCCCTCTCTGGAGGTCTTTCCGTCCTCCTCGCTGGCGACGATGCACTTTTTGCGGTTGACGTCGAGGCCCTCGGTCGTGCTGGAAATCAGCGGGTTCGGAGAGGTGCCGAGAGACATGATCACGGCGTCGCACTCCATCTCAAACTCGGAGCCCTCTATGGGGACAGGACGTCTTCTTCCGGACGCGTCCGGCTCGCCGAGCTCCATGCGGATGCAGCGGATCCCGGTGACGTTGTCATTTTCGTCCGTCAGAATCTCGGTCGGATTGGTCAGAAGGTCAAACAGGATGCCCTCCTCTTTTGCGTGGTGAACCTCCTCCGCTCTCGCGGGCAGCTCCGCCTCGGACCTGCGGTAGACGAGGTGCACTTCGGCTCCCATCCTGAGCGCCGTCCTGGCGGCGTCCATCGCGACATTTCCGCCGCCCACGACGACGACTTTCTTCGCAGGGAAGATCGGCGTGTCGTAATCGGAGCGGAACGCCTTCATCAGATTGCTGCGGGTCAGGTACTCATTTGCGGAGAAGACGCCGTTCGCGTTCTCGCCGGGGATTCCCATAAACATCGGAAGTCCGGCGCCGGATCCGATGAAGACCGCCTCAAAGCCCTCCTCAAAGAGCTCGTCCACGGACTCCGTGCGGCCCACGATGACGTCCGTCTCGATCTTTACGCCGAGGCCTTCGACATTTTTCACTTCCTTAGCGACGACTTCGTCCTTTGGCAGACGGAATTCCGGGATGCCGTAAGTGAGAACGCCGCCCGCCTTGTGGAGCGCCTCGAAGATCGTGACGTCGTAGCCTTTCCTCGCGAGGTCGCCTGCGCAGGTGAGGCCTGCGGGGCCGGAGCCCACGACGGCGACCTTGTGGCCGTTCTTCTGATCCGGGGAAGCGGGCTTTATGCCCTTCTCCCTCGCCCAGTCGGCGACGAAGCGCTCGAGCTTGCCGATGGAGATCGCCTCGCCCTTGATTCCGCGGATGCACTTGCCTTCGCACTGCTTCTCCTGCGGACAGACGCGGCCGCATACCGCCGGAAGCGAGCTGTCCTCGGAGATAATCTGATAAGCCTTCCCGAAATCGCCCTCCTTCACACAGGCGATGAAATCGTTGATCCGGATATTGACCGGGCATCCGCTGATGCATTTCGCATTTTTGCAGTTCAGACACCTGGCAGCTTCTTCGAGCGCTTCGGCTTCGCTGTAGCCGAGGCAGACCTCGTCAAAATTCGTTGCGCGCACTTTCGGATCCTGCTCTTTTACAGGAACCTTCTTCAATACATCACCCATACCTACTCCTCTTACAATGATGTCACAAAACGTGATCAGCAGTTTCCGCAGCCGCCCTCGTGGGTCTTGCCTTCCTCATAGCGAAGCTTCGCCTGTCCCTCGATGGTCTTGTACATCTGGGAGCGCTTCAGACACTCGGCCCAGTTGATCTTGAAGCCGTCAAATTCCGGCCCGTCCACGCAGGCGAACCGGACTTCGCCGCCCACCGTGAGGCGGCACGCGCCGCACATGCCGGTGCCGTCCACCATGATCGGGTTCATGGAAACAACGGTCGGAATATGGTACTTCTCCGTCGTGAGGCAGCAGAATTTCATCATGATCATCGGTCCGATCGCGACGCAGTGATCATAGGTCTTTCCTTCGGCGATGAGCTCGTCGATGACGGTCGTCACGACGCCCTTGTGCATATAGGACCCGTCGTCCGTCGTGATGTAGACGTTTCCCGCCACTTCGCGCATCTTGTCCTCGTAGAAGATCAGGTCCTTCGTGCGCGCGCCGATGATGACATCCGCGGCGATGCCCTTTTTGCGGAGCCATTTCACCTGGGGATAGACCGGAGCGGTCCCGACCCCGCCGGCGACGAAGAGGAAGCTGTGGGACTTCAGTTCTTCGTCGCTCATCTCAAGAATGTCCGAGGGCTTCCCGAGCGGGCCGACCACATCCATGAAGGAATCTCCCTCTTCCAGCTCCAGGTATTTCCATGTAGAGACACCGACCGGCTGGAACACTATGGTGACGGTTCCCTTCTCCGCGTCGTAGTCACAGATCGTCAGCGGGATTCGCTCGGCAGTTTCGTCTTTCCTTACGATGAGAAACTGTCCGGGTTTGGCATGGCGGGCAAGGCGGGGCGCCTCGACCACCATCTCGTAGACAACTGAACTGAGCTGCCTCTTCTCAAGAATTCTGTACATAAGCTTTCCTCCTAATGCTAAAGCAAGTGCATAAAACTGCCCTTATCATCATACGCATCCATCTAAGCGTGACTTTAAAATCACAGATATGCATGCGTCAGAGATCTCCTTCGCCGCAGACTATGCGGGCGGCACTTTAAAAATCCGCAGGAAAAGTCAGGCGCCCGGCTGCTGCGCCTGCTGCTCTTTTTGCTGTGCCTGGCGCACGTTATAGACAGCGGCGACGGGCCGGCTCTTTACGCCCTTCTCATTGATAAAGACCGCCTTGATCCGGTTTGTTCCTGCATTTAAGAGAATCGGCTCCGTGTAGGGGAGGCTCGTCTCATCCGGGTCCGTGCCGTCAGTCGTATAGTAGATGGTTCCTTTCCCGTTGCCCGTCATCGAGAGCATTGTCCCGTATGCATAGGTATTCCCGTTCATGAGGCTGAGCTCTGGCGGGTCCGAGATAAACCGGCTGTAGTCCGAGCGAATGGACGGGAGCGTGCAGCTTCCCGTCAGCTCCGCGGCGCGCTCCACTTCCCCGGCCGCGTCGAGGCTGTCGAGGAGGGCGCGGAGAATCGTCTCCGAATCATTGTGTTCCGAAAAGAGAGCTTCAAGAATCCGGACGGCTTCATCCGCTCTCCCGCTCTCCTTAAGAAGTTCAGCCTTCCGTATCGTAAGATCCACGGATCCGCCCTTCACGGCGATGGCCTCATCAAGAAGCCCGATGGCGTCGTCCACGCGGCCGTCAAGAGAAGCGCGGGCAGAGAGGGCCTCAAAGTACCCGGGATTCGACCGGTTGAAGGAATCAAGCCGCAGAAATCCAAGGTAGATGAGTCCGGCAGCGACGGCAGATGCCACCACCGTGCTCAGGAAAACTGTCAGGAGACCCGGCCGGTTTCTGCGGATCCGCTCCTTTGCGGCTTCCTCCCTCTTTATTCTCTCCAGTTCTTTCTGCTCATTCTCCAGACGTATCCGGATCCTCTGCATATCGTCGGAACTGTATTCGGGAACCAGCTGAACCTCCTCCCCGCAGAACTGGCAGAAGAGCCTGCCCTCCGGAATCCTGGAACCACAGTTTCTGCAAACCATACATCACTCCATATTATTAAGCAGCTGTTCAAACTCCTCCATCGTCATGAGGATCTTTCTGGGCTTCGTGCCCTCCTCTCCCCCGACGACGCCCGCATCGGCGAGCTGATCCATGATTCTCGCCGCGCGGTTGAAGCCGATCTTGAAGGCTCGCTGCAGCATACCGATCGAGGCCTTGTCCTTCTCGATGATGAGGCGGCCTGAATCGGCGAAATACTCATCCCTTCCGTCGTCGGATTCCTGGGAGGAGGACTGGCCTGCCGCGCTGACCGTGCTGCTGATCTGCTCCTCAACCTCTCTATTATACTCAACCTCATCGGCTTGTGAAGCAAAATAATCCACTATCTTGGTGATGTCGTCATCCGAGACATAGGATCCCTGCACTCTCGCCGGCTTCGGATAGCCCTGCGGGTAGAAGAGCATGTCGCCCTTTCCGAGGAGCTTCTCCGCGCCGTTCATGTCGAGAATCGTGCGGCTGTCGGTACCGCTGGTCACGGCCAGGGCGATGCGCGAAGGCATATTCGCCTTGATGAGGCCGGTCACAACGTTGACGGAAGGCCGCTGCGTCGCGATGATGAGGTGGATGCCGGCCGCTCTCGCGAGCTGGGCCAGGCGGCAGATCGCGTCTTCCACTTCGGAAGAGGAGACCATCATGAGGTCCGCCAGCT
>CADCPJ010000143.1 GCA_902803245.1 uncultured Lachnospiraceae bacterium
CTTGCAAACTGCAGGACGTATTTTGCCGACGACGACCTGACGATCGTGAATTTCGAGGGGGTGCTGTCGGAGCGTGGAGAGCGGCAGGACAAGACCTACGCCTTCAGAGGAGATCCGGAATTTGTCAGGATCCTGACGGAAGGGAGCGTGGAGGCGGCCAATCTCGCCAATAACCACTCCTTCGACTACGGCGAGGAGGCATACGAGGACACGAAACAGATCCTCTCAGATGCCGGAATTACCAGCTTCGGGTATGACAGGAGCGCCGTCGTCACGGTGCGCGGGATCAAAGTGGGACTCACCGGATCCCTTGCGCTGTACGACGAGTATGACACGAAGGACAAGATGACCGAACAGATCCGCTGGTGCAAAGAGCAGGGCGCGGAGCTCATCATCTCCAGCATTCACTGGGGAGAGGAAGGGGAGTACTATCAGGACGATCTCCAGGAATACCTCGGAAGAGCCGCGGTCGACGCGGGCGCCGACCTCGTCATCGGCCATCACCCGCACCGCCTGCAGCCCTATGAGGTGTATCAGGGAAAAGTGATTCTCTACAGTCTGGGCAATTTCTGCTTTGGCGGGAACACCGCCCCGTCCGATATGGACACGGCGGTCTTCCGTCAGACATTTACATTTGAAAATGACGGCTCCGGGGGACTTAAGCTGAAGGAGGACCCGGAGTACGAGATCATTCCGTTCAGCATTTCTTCCGCCGACGGCTACAACAACTATCAGCCGAAGGAACTCTCGGGGGAGGCCGCGGAGCGCGCTCTTGGGAAAATCAGCAGGATCTGAAGAGAAACGGAACGAGTGGAGGACTTATGGGTTGCATGAGGGGACAGCATGAGGGTGACCGGAAGGAGAAGAACCTGGAGGGAGCGGACCGGGAGGAAAAGGACCTTGAGGAAGTGAACCGGGAGGAGAAGGAGCCGGAGGGAGCGGACCGGAAGGGGCCAAAGCGGGCCGGAGCCATTGTCGGAACAATCCTTTTTGCACTGCTCGGGGCCGTATCCCTGCTGGCGCTTTTCAGCGCGAGGTGGGCTTTCGGAACCTGGGCGGACCTCAAGATGGAGGAGATCATCTTTGAGCTGCAGGCCCCGCTTGAGGGCACCGGGAACGGGATGATCGGGGAGTATCTTCTCTCCGCCGTTCTGCCTGCAGCTCTCATCCTTGCGGCGGTCCTCATCGCCCTTTCCGCCGTCCGCCGGAGAGCTCCGCGGGCTTTAAAGGTATGTTACGGCATTGCTGCCGCCGCCTTTGCCCTCATCCTGTTCTTTGCGATTTTCCGGGCCGACGCGCAGCTTGAGATCGCGGACTGGATTAAGAATGAGTCGGAGAGCTCTGAGTTCATCAAGGAGAACTACGTCGACCCGTCCTCCGTCCGGATCACATTTCCCGAAAAAAAGAAAAATCTGGTGATGATCTACCTCGAGTCGATGGAGGTCACTTCCGCCGGCAGGGAAAACGGCGGCGCATTTGACAGCAACTTTATCCCCGAGCTGGTTCAGCTGGCAAAGGACAATGAAGATTTCTCGGGGCCGTCGGATGCGATCGGAGGCGGTATCTCGCTTACGGGCACGACGTGGACGATGGGTGCGATGTTCGGCACGACCACCGGCCTCCCGCTGAAAGTGGAGATCGGAAACAACAACATGACGATGCAGGGGTCATTTTTCCCGGAGATCCGCGCCCTCGGGGACATCCTCCGTGACGCGGGCTACCGCGAGAGGCTCTTCATCGGCTCCGACGCCACTTTCGGAGGGCGCAGGCTCTATTACACGGAACACGGAAACTTTGAGATCGAGGACTACCTGTACGCCCAGGATACCGGGAGAATCCCGATGGGATACTATGTGTTCTGGGGCTTTGAGGACAGAAAGCTCTTTAGCTTCGCGAAGGAGAGCCTCCTTGACCTTGCCTCCTCCGGGGAGCCGTTCAATTTCACGATGCTGACGGCGGACACCCATTTCCCGGGGGGATACCTCTGCGATCTGTGCCGGGACGACTTCTCACTCCGTTACGGCAACGTGATGGCCTGCAGCAGCCGCCAGACGGCGGAGTTCGTGGACTGGATAAAGGAGCAGGACTTCTACCGTGACACGGCGGTGGTCATCGTGGGGGATCATCCGACCATGGACGCCGAGTACAGGAACCTGGTGCCGAAAAAGTACCAGAGGAAGGTCTACACCTGCTTTATCAACGGATTTGCCGAAAACGAGAGCCCGGATGAGGAGCGGCTCTACTCCACATTTGACTTCTTCCCGACAACTCTCGCGGCCATGGGATGCGGGATTGAAGGGGAGAGGCTGGGGCTTGGAACCAATCTCTACGGAAAAGAGCCGACTCTCCTTGAGAAGTATTCCCTGAAAGAGGTGAAGAAGGAGCTGAAGAAAAAGTCGCCCTTCCTTAAGAAACTGGAGAAGGTGGACTTAAGGACTTACGACGGAATCGTAAATGCGGAAGTCCGCTGCGCATCCTATGACGGAAAGACCGGGGAACTTGGCATAGAGGTGGGAAATCTCTCGGGCCTTGCCTCCCCCTTTGCGTCGGCGGAGGCGGTCTATACCGGAAAGGACGGTGAAAAACTCGCCGCGGAAAGAACGGAAGCGATCGGAGCGGACGGGATCTGCAGGCTCACCCTAAGGATTCCTTCCGGGGAGGTGCCCGGAGGCTCCCTCGACGTGTGGGTCACGGACAGGGACGGAACGAAGAGCGCGGTCCTTAAAGGGGAAAAGAATTTCCTCCTGAAGACCGAAGAGGATCCTTGGATGTACGCGGAAGTGCTCCGGGCCGTTACGGAGAGCGGAGACTGCTCGGCGCTGATCGCCGCCGCCAATGACGACGGCTCTTTCGTCTCACCCGATCTGATCGAAGCGCTCGCCGGGCTTTCCCTTCAAGTGCCTGCAAGCGGCAGCTATGCGGCTGCGGTCACGCCGTCCGGCATAAGGCAGGAGAGCGGAGGGGAGACGCCCGTCAGGATGAGCGGGGTTCTCCCGCATGGGGAGGACTTCCTGATCACAAGCGGCGGGAGCGCCGGGCAGCCTTCCGCCGGCATTCTGATCGACAATAAGAGCTGCTCGTCCGGGAAAAACGGACTTCACATCGCCCTTGCGGACAACGAGTCGGGGACGATCCTTCAGGAGACGAGGCTTGTCCCGGAGTCCATGAGGGACGGAGGCGAGAGCTGCAATGTGTCCCTCGAAGGGAAACTGAAGCTGCTCGGGCGGTGGCACATCCGGGTGTCGAACCTGTCCGTCCCCGCCGAGTCCGTCGCCTGCGTCGTCTCCTATTGGTATGAGGACCATCCGGAGGAGATCCGGACGATACAGCTTGCAGCGGGAGACGGCGAGGATTTCACCGGAGTGCTGGAAGGAAGGATGTTTACCGGATCCGCGCCCCGCGTCAGCGTACACCTTGTGCGGACAAACGGGACCGGGGAATGGATTCACCCCGATGAGAGCTCAGTGTGAAGCTGCCTGTGATCGACGCTGACAAAAA
>CADCPJ010000144.1 GCA_902803245.1 uncultured Lachnospiraceae bacterium
AGGCAATTTCGTTAGCGATTATAACGACTGTAAAGAAGGTGAAGTAAGGAGACGGGTATATATGGCGGACAGAATTGTGGTTGTTGATGACGATCAGATGAGCCTGAAGCTGGCAAAGAGGGTCTTTGACCGGGCCGGAATTGAGGGGACCTATCTCGGATCCGGTGAAGAGGCCGTCGCATGCTTTGACGGGACGGTTATTCCCGACCTGATCCTTCTCGATATCCATATGCCAGACATGGATGGATTTGAAGTTCTGAAGCGGCTGAAATCAAATCCCGCATTAAGGAATGTTCCCGTCGTATTTCTCACCGGGGATGAGGATGTAAAATCAGAGACGGCAGGGCTGCATGCCGGAGCGGCTGATTTTATCCGCAAGCCGTTTGCGGCCGAGATTCTGCTGAAAAGGGTGCGAAACCTCATCGAGCTGAACCGGCTGCACAGCGATATGGCAAATGAGATCAGGGCAAAGACCGAGAAGCTGTCCCGGGCTTACATACAGATCGTGGAGGCCCTGGCGGCATCGGTGGACGCCAAGGACAGATATACGCACGGCCATTCTTCCCGCGTGGCCGCCTATTCCAGGGAAATCGCGAGGCGCGCCGGCTATTCGGCGGAGGATGAGGACCGGATCTACATGATGGGCCTGCTTCACGATGTGGGAAAGATCGGAATCCAGGACGCAATCATCAACAAGACGAGCAGACTCAGCGATGAGGAATATGCAGTGATCCGGACGCACCCTGCGGTCGGGGCGGAAATCCTGAAGAAGATCGAGGATCTGCCGGAACTCATGACGGGGGCGAGGTGGCACCATGAGCGGTATGACGGGTGCGGCTACCCCGATGGCCTCAAAGGAGAGGAGATCCCGGAAATTGCAAGGATCATCGCAGTTGCGGATGCGTATGACGCCATGACCAGCAACCGCAGTTACCGCGGGCATCTCCCCCAGGAGAAGGTGAGGGCGGAAATTGTGCGGTGCAGGGGAACGCAGTTTGATCCCCGATTTGCGGACATCATGCTGACCATGATTGACGAGGACAGGGACTACCTGATGAAGGAGATATGATATGCTGAATTTGCAGGGACTGCAGGCACTGGGACTTGATACAGACGAGGGTATGGCTTACTGTGCGGATGACGAGGACTTCTATGAGGAAATGCTGAATGAGTATGTCCTTTTAGCTCAGGAGGGGCTGGAGGACCTGGAACGAGCCTGTGCCTCCCGCGACTTTGACGGATACGCGATGCGCGTGCATACGATAAAGAGCACATCCCGCATGATCGGGGCAAAGGAAATCTCCGGCAAGGCGCAGCAGCTCGAGATGTCCGCAAAGACCGGTGCGGTGGAAATGATTCCTGCCGCGCACGAATCATTTCTTG
Organism: uncultured Lachnospiraceae bacterium; assembly: GCA_902803245.1. GTDB lineage: Bacteria > Bacillota > Clostridia > Lachnospirales > Lachnospiraceae > Chordicoccus. Next base: position 1,384 of record CADCPJ010000144.1, read on the forward strand.
ATGCTTACCGGACGCTTCTTGAAGGGATCCGGAAAAATATCGGTTGAACAAATCCGGGAACCTCAAAAGAACAGCCAGTCCTCCGGGAGGGAAAAAGATGCACAAGGTGATCAGACAGATTCTGAATCCGGAGATCCCGTTAAGGAAGAGACTCTTTCTTCTGCTTTCCGCCATTGCCCTGGCGGAGTTTCTTATTGTTACGGTCTACACTATTTTAAGCGGCGGCGGCCTGACGCATGTTCTTGTGATGCTGATTGGTACGGCGCTGTTCACGGCTACGGTCAGCTACACGATCATATCGGGCAGAATACGCCTCGGAGCGGCCATCTCGGGCCTCATGTATTTTTCGATCTACCCTACGACGTATTTCTCCTCCGGAGGCATGTATGGCGGAGCTCCCGTCGTTTTTTCATTTGCCCTGGTGTATGTGTTTCTTGTGACGGAAAAATGGGAACGGATCGTCTCGCTCTCGGCATGCATTGCGACAAGCGGAATATGCTATGCCGCGGCCTGCCTGCACCCGGAGCTTTTGAACCGGCACACGACGGAAGCTGAGCACGTGGAGTCATTTTTATCGATCTGTCTCGTGACACTGCTGCTCTGCATGCTGTTTGCATTTGTCACGGAAGTCTATCGCGAGGAAAACAGAATCGTCCAGAGGCAGAAGAAAGAGATCGAGGAGCTCAGCCTGTCGCAGAAACGGTTTTTCTCGAGCATGAGCCATGAGATCCGCACTCCCGTAAACGCGATCATCGGGCTTAATGAGATGAATCTGCGGGAGCCCCTCTCGGAGGAGGTGCAGGAGAATTCACTCAATATCGAAGTGGCCGGCAGGATCCTTCTGCAGACGATCAACGAGATCATGGACATGTCGAAGCTCGAGACCGGCAGCATGGAGATC
>CADCPJ010000145.1 GCA_902803245.1 uncultured Lachnospiraceae bacterium
AATTAAAGCTTCTCATACATCTGTGCGACCACGGGATCTCCCGGGAGATCCTGCCCCACTCTGTCAAGGAAGGCCTTCGCGCCCTCCTTGTCCCCATTTGCCAGATAGATGTTCACCTGGCTGCGGATGAATTCCTCATAATTGGTCGTCGCGCCCGCGACAAGCGATTTCAGGTCCGCGTCCTCAGGGTTGTAGATGAGAGCCCTCTTTCCGAGCTCTATCGCCTCTGCGTAGTATCCCTTCGCGATGTAATCCGTCATAACGGGAACCGTCTGTGCCTTGATCCGCACCGCGAAATTCTGCTTCAGGGCCGCCATGGCGTCGGTCAGGGCCCCGTCATCCGGAAGGACGGCGAGAGAGGCCTCAAGCGTTTTTACATAAGATGCGTACTCCTCCTCCGTCTCCGGGACGCCGATCATCTTCAGGACTTCGCTCTTATACCGGTTTTCCATATCCACGGCCTTTTTTGCCGCAGCTTCATAGCGGCTGTCCGTCGGTGCGACCATCCGGTATGCCATCATGGCGCTCCGGAAGTCCCCTTCCGCCTCACTCTTTTCTCCCAGGCGGTACGCCTCGTCCGACTTATAGAGAGCTTCCATCGTCTCTGAGGCGCGGGCTGCATTGTTGAGAGGCGCCTCCATCTCGGACAGCGTGCGCAGTCTCTCCGCCGCATCGGTGTAGGCGATCTCTCCGGACCTGTAGGCATCGACTATCGACCGGGCCCCTCGGGGCGTGAGCATGCGAAGGATAAATGCCTCCGCCACGTTGTCCCGGACGGAGCGGCCGTACAGTTCCTTTGCCGACTGGGTCTGCCCGTTCACCGCGTACTGGAAGCTTCTTCTGCCCGGGGAAAACCAGATATAGAACATCACGGCAGCAAGGATGATGAGGGCAAGGACAGTCCATACCGTTCTCCCGGTGCCGCTTCCTCCCTCTCCCTTTCCGCGCTGCTTCTGTTCCCTGCGGTATGCCTCCGCTCTCACCAGGTAGAGCGCCTGATCGGAGATATCGGAGCAGGGAGCGCCGCACTGATAGCAGAACTCCGCGTCATTTCTGAGTTTTGTGCCGCATTCCTCACAATACTTCAAATCCTTTTCACCTCCTTAAGGCCTGCGTCTCATGTCTGATGCGCATATGAGAGTGACCGCAGCTTATGCTTCAAAAATCACAAATAATAAAGAGGATGCCCACATACTAGCAGACTCCTCTTTAAAAAACAACCCGGACCGGCAATCCTGAGAAGAGATTGATAAAATCGGAAGAAATTGATAAAAAAAGTAGAAATTACAAATGTTCCGGCCCGAAGCCCATGGGCAGGAGTTCCTTCAAGGTCCGGATGACGGTATTGCCTAAGCTGTCCGAGAGTATGATCCGGAAGGTATCCGGGTCGCAGAACTCCATCATGACCTGCCTGCAGACACCGCAGGGCGGGCAGATGTCGCCGATCTTCCTGTCGTAACCCCCGACAATCGCGATCGCTTCAAACTCAGTCACGCCTTCGCTCACGGCTTTGAAAAAGGCCGTGCGCTCGGCGCAGATCGTAGGAGTGAAGCTCGCGTTCTCGATGTTGCAGCCGGTATAGATCCTTCCGTCCCGCGCAATGAGCGCGGCGCCCACCGAAAACTTCGAATAGGGGACGTAGGACTTCGCGAGCATCCCGGCGGCCCGGTCAATCAGGTCGCGGACGATGGCGTCTGTGAGTTCCATATTCATCTCTCTCCTTCTTTGTTCTCATCCCGCAGACTGGTATTTTGCACCCTGGAAGCACCCCGGGCCCGGGACGCTTCCAAGCTGCGTCAGATCGACAACGCCAGCTCCATCATCTTCCGGAAGGTGTTCTGTCTCGCCTCGGCGTCCAGTGCTCTTCCCGTATAGACCTCGTCGGAAATCGTGAACATCCCGAGGGCATTCTTTTTGCTCCTTGCGGCCTCCATATAGAGAGCTGCCGACTCCATCTCCAGGCAGAGAACACCGAGATCCCTCCACCTGTCGGCGTAGTCCGGGCAGGCGTTGTAGAACTGGTCCTCCGAGAGAACGTTGCCGACGACCACCTTCGTCCCCTGCTCCTTCGCGACTTCAACGGCGCGGTAGAGGAGGTCCCAGCTGGCAATCGGCGCAAAGGTGCCGCCGAGCAGGTTGAACTGCGAAGACCACGAGGAGTTGGTGCAGGCGCCCTGAGCGATCACGATATCCATGAGCTCGCATTTGTCGGAAATGCTTCCCGCAGACCCGATGCGTATGATGTTCTCCACGCCGTAGAAATTGTAAAGCTCGTGGCTGTAGATCCCTATGGAAGGCATTCCCATGCCGCTTCCCATGACGGAGATTCTCTTGCCCTTGTAATAGCCTGTAAAGCCGAACATATTGCGGACATCTGTCACGAGCTCCGCATTTTCAAGATATGTGTCCGCTATGAATTTGGCTCTTAACGGATCGCCCGGCATGAGGACGGTGCTGGCAAAGTCCCCTTCTTTCGCGCGGATATGAGGTGTTGGTATTGGCATAGTGTCTACCTCCTTATATAGAATAATAAAAACAACGGTTCCAAACAGCGGGGTACTTATGTTCTATCTGCCCTTTTCCTTCCTGATCATCACGCGGATCGCCTCGACCGCGGCCCGGATCGCCCCATCCGTGTCGTGGACTACCGGGTTCTCAAGGCCCGCCTTCTCCCTCTCCTGATTGGCAACCACGAGGAACAGCGAGCCCGCCCGCACTCTGAGATACTGCGCCACGATGAAGAGCGCGGCGGACTCCATCTCGGAGGCGAGGCAGCCCATCCGAAGGTAGGACTGCCAGTGGTTCAGCAGCTCATAGCTGACCGGCATTTTCTCCGGCTCATGCTGTCCGTAGAAGGAGTCCTTGCACTGGACCACCCCAACGTGGTAAGCGGCGCCGGTCGCCTTCGCGCCCTCGATCATCGCGGTGAGGACTTCATAATCCGCCACCGCCGGGTATTCGGCCGGGGCGTACTCCCGGCTCGTGCCCTCCATGCGGATCGCCCCGCTCGCGATGACGATGTCCCCGCTCATAACATCGGTCTGCATGCCGCCGCAGGTTCCCACGCGGAGAAATGTGTCCGCGCCGCAGTTCACCAGCTCCTGCATTGCGATGGAGGCCGACGGGCCTCCGATTCCCGTAGATGTCACGGAGACCTTCTCTCCTTCCAGACTTCCGGTGTAAGTGACAAACTCCCTGCTGTCAGCGACGAGGACCGGATTGTCGAAATATGCCGCAATCTTGGCGCTCCGCTTGGGATCGCCGGGGAGGATGACATATCTCCCCACTTCCCCCGATGCGACCTGGATGTGATACTGTCTGTTCGGATCTTCAGAATAATGCATGTTTCTCCTCCATCATATCTTAAACAGGGTTCCGAGAATGTTTCTTCCGAGGGAAGCGCCGAGGTTTCCGCCGACAGTTTTTCCCAGTGACCCAAAATTATCGCCGACAGCCTTCCCCGCTTCGCGCCCGACGGTTCCGGCCACTGTGGACGCGACGCTCTTGATCGCGCGCTTTTTCGCCCTCTCCTCGGCCTCCGCTTTTCGCTGCGCAGCCCTCTCGGCTGCAGCGGCTTCCTGTGCCGCTTTTTTGTCCGCAGCCGCCTGGGCTTTTGCGGCCTCCGCCTCGAGCCTGGCTTTTTCGGCCTGCTCCGCGAGCTCGACGTCGCGCCTTTGGAGGAACTCATACGCAGATTCCGGGTCGTGCGCCTCAAAGTACCTGGTGTAGAGAAGGCTGCTCTTTATCTGAAGGTCCCTCTCGTCGTCCGCGATCGCACCGAAGCGGCTCTTCGGAGGCAGAATCGCTGCCTTCTCACACATGCCCGGGATCCCGTCCCCGTCAAGGAAGGAGACGACGGCCTCGCCGGTTCCCAGATTCTGAATCGTGTCCAGGGTCCTGAACGCGGGATTTGGCCGGAAGGAGTCCGCAGCGGCCTTCACGGCCCGCATATCTGCGGGTGTGTAGGCGTGAAGCCCGTGCTGGATCTTGTTGCCGAGCTGGGCAAGGATGCCGTCCGGTATATCCCTCGGATTCTGAGTGCAGAAAAAGATGCCGACTCCCTTGGAGCGGACGAGCTTCACTACCTGCTCAATCTTGTCGAGCAGGGTTTTCGACGCTCCCTTAAAGAGCAGATGGGCCTCATCGAAGAAGAAAACCATCTTCGGCTTCGGGAGGTCGCCCACCTCGGGAAGCTTGTCGAAGAGCTCGGACAGAAGCCACAAAAGGAAAGTGGAGTACAGAGTGCCGTCATTGATCAGGCTCCCGGAGTCCAGGATATTGATCATCCCTCTCCCGCCCTCTCCGACAGTGAGGAAGTCCGAGATATTGAGGGCCGGCTCAAAGAAGAACCGGTCTCCGCCCGCCACCTCCAGGGCGACCAGCGCGCGGACGATGGCTCCGATCGTGGCCGGCGCAATCTTGCCGTACTCAGCCGCAAGCGAAGCTGCATTTTGCTGAACGAAATTGAGCATGGCCTTCAGGTCCTTGGTGTCGACAAGAAGGAGACCTCCGTCGTCCGCAATCTTGAAGACGATGGAGAGCACGTTGCTCTGGAGCTCATTGAGCCCTAAGATCCGGGCGAGCAGAATCGGGCCCATCTCGGTGATGGTCGTGCGGAGCGGAATGCCCTTCTCGCCGTAGATGTCCCACAGCGTCACGGGGTAACCCTCAAAAGTAAAGCCGGCTTCCGTAAGACCGAACTTTTCCATTCTTGCATCCATATCCCCGCTCATGCTTCCGGGAAATGCGATGCCGGCGATATCGCCCTTCACGTCCGCCACGAAGACCGGGACGCCCATCTCGGAGAAGCTCTCTGAGAGGACTTTCAGCGTCACGGTTTTTCCGGTCCCGGTGGCGCCGGCCACCAGGCCGTGGCGGTTGGCCATGGAAGGCAGAAGATAGAGCTCCCTTCCGTCCTCAGTGCTTCCGACCCAGATCTTTCCATCTTTGATCATGTGTGTACCTCCTCCAAATACTTCACCAGCCCTCCGGGCACCAAGTGCCTGCTTTTTAAGGATTCACGTAAGTCCCTCTTCACTCGCCTGCTCCCTCCGGAGATTCTCCGGATCCCTCTTCGGATGCCGTCTCAGGAGATTCCCCCGTTCCCGCTTCAGAGGCGCTCTCCGGGGATTCCCCGGATCCCTCTTCGGATGCCGTCTCCGCCGCGCCGGCATTTCCGGCGCGGATGCCGGAAGGCTGCAGAGTCTTCGTCGTGACGCGGAACTGCGGAGGAATGTGCTCGGCAAGAAGTTCCTCCAGATATTCGACCGTCATCGGCTCTCCCTCGAAGTCCTTCACTCCGTGTGCGGCCGCAAGCTCATCCGTATAGAGGTCGAGAGGATAGATCTTAACATTCGTGCGGTCTCCCTCGTAGTGGGTCACGACCGGAAGGTACTGGATGTTCTGGATCTCGATCTTTCCCGTGCCCGGGTCCTTGGCGACCGTCACGTACTCGAGGCCGCTGAGCAGATGGGCGCGCTCCTTCTGTCCGGATATGAAATTGCCGTTTGAGAGGATAACGGGGCAGAGCTGCCCGTCGCTCTCCCTGGTCAGCACTTCGAGATCCTGGACGATGTGCGTGTGGTTCCCGAATATGATGTCCGCTCCCCAGTCCACCATGAGCTGTGCGTATTTGCTCATCGTTTCTGTGACCACGTCCTCGTTCTCCTCGCCCCAGTGAGCGTGAACGACCACGACGTCCGCCTCGGACTTCGCCTTCTCAATGAGTTCCTTAACGAGCTCCGAGTCGTCAAACATCGGGATCCTGACGCTGCTGCCCGATGGCACATCGTAGTTCGTGAACTCACAGATGCCGAGGAACGCGACGGAGATGCCGTTCACTTCGATGACGCGCATCGTGTACATGTCGTCGCTGTTCCGGTACGCCCCCACCACGGGCATGTCATACTGGGACCAGTAGTCCAGCGTCGCGATCACGCCGTCCGCGCCCATGTCCATGATGTGGTTGTTCGCGTGGTTGATCACGTCGAACCCGGAGTCGAGGAGCACGTATCCGGCCCCCTTCGGGGAGTTGAAATGGGGATATCCGGAGGGATTGCCGATGGATGTCGCGAGCGGGGTCTCCATATTGACTGTGGCGAGATCCGCAGCTTCGATGTAAGGCTTCACGATCTCGTACATCGGGCGGAAGTCGTAGTATCTCGACTCGCTCTCCGACTCCGCATCGTTAAAGAGCGCCTCATGGATCAGGTTGTCCCCGGTACACATAATTGTGATCTTCTCCGTGTAGGAGCTGTCCGACGGAAGGTCAATGCGGGCGAACTTGCCGGTCGGCGCCGGAGCTGCCTCCGGAGTGACCGTCACTTCCGCCGGGACTGTGCTCTCGGGCGCGCTCTCCACAGCCTTCTTCTTCGATGTTCCGGTCACGCGGACCACAATGATCACAATGACAGCGATCACGGCCACTGCCGCCACCGCGGCAATCAGCCGCATCTTCTGCTTGTGAACCGCCTCTTCCCTGTCAAGTCCAAAAAAATCCCGTTTCCCTGCCATGTCTTTCGCGAACTCCCCCTCAAGTGGAAATCTGTTTTTGATGCTCTGGTGTATTCAGTATCGTCATCGAAACAGTATTTTATATGCAATACAAATAATCTGCGGTTTCCGATACTTCCCGGATGTCCGGCGATTCCGCGGTCATCTGTGGCTGACCGGCTGTCCGGCGCTTCCCGCGGTCGTGTGTGGCTGCCCGGCTGTCCGTCGCTTTCCACAGTCATCTGTGACCGCCCATTCCCGCGGTCATCTGTGGCTGACCGGCTGTCTGCGCCCGGCGTCAGAGCACATACCGGCTGTACTCCTTAAGGATCTCGTCCCTGCTTTTTGTGATCTCCTCCGCGAGGAGATGCCGGAGGATCGCCCCGATGATGATGTCTCTGGGCGTCCCGTTCTCTTCCTCCCCGTAGAGGGAGATCACCTTGTCCCGGATATCCGCGGGGATCTCCTCTCTTTTCAGGCGGTAGTTGACGCCGATCCCGACCACCATCCATCCGATCTCGCCGCTCTCGAAGTCCGAGATGGACTCCGTGAGGATGCCGCTCAGCTTTCTGTCCCCGATAAAGAGGTCGTTGACGGGCTTGATCCGGGCTGCCTTCCCGGTGCTCTCAAGGATCGCCTTCCGCACGCTGACAGCCGCATAAGCCGTCACGCCTTCCGGATCCGTGAAGGACATCCGCCGCGGGCGCAGGATCACACTCAGATAGATCCCGCCCCCCGGGGAGAAGAACTTCCTCATATGCCTCCCGCTTCCCTCACTCTGAGAGTCAGCCGCCACCGCCGTGCCGTGGGGAGCGCCAAGCAGGGCCATCTCCTTGGCCTTCCGGTTTGTGGAGTCGATCGTGTCGAAGATGTGAAGCGTCAGATCCGGCACGTCCGCGGCAAGGAGGATACTGTCCTCATGCAGCGGATCCATTCCGGTTTCCAGTCTGTATCCGCGCCTCGTAGCCGCCTCAATGTGATAGCCCTCCCGCTTAAGGAGACCGATCGCCTTCCACACGGCATTTCTCGATATCATGAGAGAGTCGGCGATCGCCTCGCCGGACACATATTCGCCGGCACTCTTTAGAAGTATCCCGAGCACCCTGTCTTTTGATGACATACGATCCATGCCGTCTCCTCATGTGCGCGGAACCGCACCGGCTGATATCCGGCCTTCCCGGAAGAGCTTTGCAGCTGCCGCGCGGTACTCCTCAAGGGAATGCGCCTTCTTAATCCTCTTCAGTTCCCTCTCCGAGCCCGGGAAGAGGTCTCCCATATAATACCACAGTTCTTTCATTTTGCCCTCAGTATTCTGAAAACCCTGCAGCGCGGCAAGCCTTCTTTCAAGCACCTCGTCGTGAAATGCCTGCAGCTCCCCATTTCCAATCTCCTCCCCTCCCTGAAGCACTCTCACAAGGGCGGGATTTGCGATGAGGCCCCTGCCGATCATCACGGTCTTTGTATCCGGGAACCTCCGAAGGAGCGCCCGCAGGTCGGACGGCGTCCGGATGTCCCCGTTGTAAACCAGGCTGCCGCGGTACTCCTCATAGAAGAGCTGGTAGGTGTCGAGATCCGGCTCTCCTAAGTAGAAGTCCTTCCTCAGCCTCGGGTGGACAATCAGTTCCGCGATCGGGTAGCGCTGAAAGATTCGGAGGAGTTCTCCGGCTTCTTCTGGGTCCTCCACGCCGATGCGTGTCTTCACAGAGATCTCCACATCCCTTGAGGCAAGGCCGTCGAAGACCCTCTCAAAAAAGAAATCGAGGCGCGATATGTCCGTGAGGAACCCCGCCCCCTTCCCGTGGGTAAACACCGTGGCCGACGGACAGCCGAGGTTGAGGTTCACCCGCTTCCACCCGCGGCAGGCCATCTGGTCCACCGCCCACAGGAAGACGTCGGCGTTGTTGGTCAGAATCTGTGGTACAAGAACGACGCCGGAATTATGCTCCGGCGCCACGTCCTCTTTCTCTCTTGTCTTCATGGAACAGGTCTGATTGGCCGCGATGAAGGGCGAATAGTAGCGGCTGACTCCCGGGAAGAAGCGGCTGTGTGCGAGCCGGTAGGAGTAGTCCGTCACGCCCTCCATCGGAGCAAACAGAAATTCCACGGAACCTGTCCTGTCAGATCGTGTCATCCCTGCGGATGTAGCCCGGCTTCGACGCATCGGACTTGATCTCGTTGGCATGGATAATCTTCGCCCACTTGTCAATCACCTGATTCTCGATCACGACATCCTTGCCGATCGATGCATAAGCCAGAACCACCGAATTCCTGACGACAGCGCCCTTCGCGATCCTGACGCCGCGGCCGATCACGCAGTTCTCAACCGTGCCCTCGATGATGCAGCCGTTGGAGACCATGGAGTTCTTCACGGACGCTCCCTCGAAGTACTCGGTCGGGCAGGAATCCGTGGTCTGTGTATAGATCGGCCACTTGGAATCGAAGAGGCTCTTCGCCGCCTCAAAGTCGAGCAGGGAGAGGTTCGCGTCGTAGTAGCTCTTCAGATCGGTGATCGCCGCGAAAAATCCCTTGTGATGGATGCCCCGGATATCGTAGTTCTCCACCTCGGTCTCAATTGCCTTCGGCAGGTGATACATCGAGGAGGTCTTTGCGGCCTTCTTGATAATATCCACAAAGACGGATTTCTTCATCACATAGGTGTCCATGAAGATGTTGCGGTCCTTGTTGTTGCCCATATTGACTTCGATCCCGAGGACGCCCTTCTGGCGGTTTAAGTTCAGGCAGTTGCACCCGTGATATGCGTCGCACGCATTGTCCACGCGGTGATAGAGGAGGGAGACGTCCGCCCCGCTCTTTATGTGCTGGTCGAGGAACGCATCGAAGTCCTGGCAGAAGACCATGTTGCTGCTGGTGATGATCACGTATTCCTCGCGGATGCGCTCGATGATCTCTATGCTGTCCATGAATGCGGCGATATCCGTGTTGTACAGGCGGTTGATATTGCCCTCATCGTGGAAGAGGAGCTGGAGCTTGCCGCGCTTGGAGTTGATGTTGTAGTGGCGGCCTGTTCCCAAATGCTCCACCAGTGAGCGGGGATTGCCGCTGATGTATACCTGGATGCGGTCAATGCCGCTGTTGCTCATATTCGAGATCGGGAAGTCCACGAGACGGTATCTTCCTGCAAAGGAAAATGAGGAGATCGGCCGATAGTCCTGCATTCCCTCTACGACGTAGCGGTTTGACGCTGCTGTAATAATACCAAATGCTTTTGCCATCTTACTCTTCCCCCTTCACACGTTTTGCGACCAGCGTGATGTTCTCACTGTCTGCGCTTCCGACGACAGCGCCCTTTCCGATGCGGATTCCGTCCGCCACGAGGGCGCGGGTCACCTTCGCGCCGGCCTCCACGACTGCTCCGGGCATAAGTACGGTGTCCTCAACGACGGCGCCCTCTCCGACGTAGGCGCCCGTGAAGAGAACCGAATGGCGGACCGTGCCGTCTATGATGCAGCCCTGGGTGATGTACGCGCGGTCAATCACTGCGTTCTTTCCGATGAGCTGTGCCGGTGTGGATACGTCTTCCGTGTAGATCTTCCAGGAGGCGTCGCTCATATCGAGCTCGCTCTTCTTTCCGAGAAGGTCCATATTCGCCTCCCAGAGGGAGTCGATGGTCCCGACATCCTTCCAGTAGCCTTCAAACTTGTAAGCGACCAGCTTCTTTCCGGAATTGAGGAACTCCGGGATGACGTCATTTCCGAAGTCGTGGCTCGATTCCGGATTCTTCATGTCCGCGATCAGAACCTTCCTCAGAGTCTTCCATGTGAAGATGTATATGCCCATGGAAGCCAGGTTGCTCTTCGGCTCCTTCGGCTTCTCCTGGAACTCCGTGATGACGCCGGACTCGTCGGCATTCATGATGCCGAAGCGGCTGGCTTCCTTCCAGGGAACCGGGCGCACGGCAACCGTGAGTTCCGCATTCTGCTCCTTGTGGTATTCCAGCATGGCGTCGTAATCCATCTTGTAGATGTGGTCGCCGGAGAGAATGAGGAGATAGTCGGGATTGTAGGTGTCTATGAAATCAATATTCTGGGAAATGGCGTCCGCTGTCCCGCGGTAAACATTGAAGCCCTCATCGGCCTTCTCGCGGGGCGGGAGAACAAACACTCCGCTGTCCTTGGTATCGAGGCCCCAGCGGCCGCCCGCTGCGACGTAGCTGTTAAGCACAACGGACTCGTACTGGGTCAGAACGCCCACCACATCGATTCCGCTGTTCGCGCAGTTGCTCAATGGGAAATCGATGATGCGGTACTTGCCGCCAAATGAAACAGCCGGTTTCGCGACCTTGTTGGTGAGGTCAAGCAGCCGGCTTCCCCGGCCCCCGGCCAGGATCATCGCTAACATGTTGTTTTGACTCATGGATGCACCTCCTGCATTTTTCACGAAAATCGTTGTTATCATTATAGCCTCTGCGTGTGAATTGCACAAGAAAAAAAGAGTCTGCGAGAGGAATTGAACAAAAAAAAAAGAGCCTGCAAGGGAAATTGCAAACCCTTTTCACAAAAACATTATGAGCACTGTCACCCCCGTTCCTTATGTGGTAGGCTATCAGCGTAACCGGCACACAGATTGCCTCTATGCAGAAGTCTCCTTAAGAGAGACGCGCAAAGCAGCAGTCACCGCAGGGCGAAAGGGGAAACTTTAAAAATGAGTATGCCAAAACTGATCGCTTCCGGCAAAGTCCGGGAGATCTACGACAACGGGGACACCCTCATCATGGTCGCCACGGACCGCATCTCGGCCTTCGACGTGATCCTCAAGGATGAAGTTCCCGGCAAGGGCCGGGTCCTGACGCAGATGTCGCGCTTCTGGTTCGATTTCACCCGGGACATCATAAGGAACCACATGCTGAGCACCGACACCTCTGACATGCCGGACGCATTTCACGATGCTTATTACGAGGGGCGGACCATGCTCTGCCGGAAGCTGCGGATGCTCCCGATCGAGTGCATCGTCCGCGGATACATCACCGGAAGCGGCTGGAAGAGCTATAAAAAGGACGGCACCGTCTGCGGCATCTCCCTCCCGGAGGGCCTTGAGGAATGCGGCCGACTGCCGGAGCCCATCTACACACCGAGCACGAAGGCGGAGATCGGGGATCACGACGAGAACATCGACTTTGAGCGAAGCATCGAAGTCCTCGAGAAGCAGTTCCCCGGACACGGCGAGGAATACGCATCTCTCCTTAAGTTGAAGACCCTCGCCCTCTACAAGTCCTGCGCCGCCTATGCGCTCTCAAGGGGCATCATCATCGCGGACACGAAGTTCGAGTTCGGTCTCGACGAGGAGGGAAACCTCGTTCTGGGAGACGAGATGCTGACGCCCGACTCAAGCCGCTTCTGGCCTTTGGAAGGCTATGAAGCCGGCCGCAGCCAGCCGTCCTTCGACAAGCAGTTCGTCCGCGACTACCTGACCGCCCACCCGGACGGGTACGCGTCCCTGCCGGAGGACGTCATCGCGAAGACCATCGCCAAGTACGAGGAGGCCTACGCGATGCTCTCCGGCAAGTGAGCCAGGCCTACGCGATGCTCTCCGGCAAGTGAGCTTCTTCAGCCATTTGCAATCTCTCTGGCCACAAACACCCCGCTCGCGGAGGCGTGCGACAGGGAGTGGGTCACACCGCTCCCGTCGCCGATGATGTAGAGGCCGGGGATGGACGTGCGGAGCTTCTCGTCGAGCTGCACCTCCATATTGTAGAACTTGACCTCCACGCCGTAGAGCAGCGTGTCGTCGTTGGCGGTTCCGGGCGCGATCTTGTCGAGAGCGTAGATCATCTCGATGATGCCGTCCAGAATCCGCTTCGGGAGAACGAGGCTTAAGTCTCCCGGCGTCGCGTGCAGGGTCGGCCGGACAGTGCACTCCTCGATGCGCTTCACGTTGCTCCGCCGCCCCCTCTCGAGGTCCCCGAATCTCTGAAGGATCACGCCGCCTCCAAGCATGTTGGAGAGGCGCGCGATGCTCTCGCCGTACTCGTTGCTGTCCTTGAAGGGAACCGAAAAATGCTTCGAGACGAGGAGCGCGAAGTTCGTGTTCTCCGTCTTCTTCGAGGGATCCTCAAAGCTGTGCCCGTTGACCGTGACGATGCCGTTCGTGTTCTCATTGACCACGATCCCGTTCGGATTCATGCAGAAGGTCCGGACGTTGTCCTCGAATTTCTCCGTGCGGTAGACGATCTTGCTCTCATAGAGCTGGTCCGTAAGATGTGAGAAAATGACCGCCGGGAGCTCCACGCGGACACCGAGATCCACCCGGTTCGAGCTCGTCGGAATCTGAAGCTCATCGCACACCTTCTGCATCCATCTGCTTCCGCTCCGCCCCACGGAGACGATTAAGGAGGCACACTCCGCTTCCGTCTTGTCGCTGATCACCTTAAATCCGCCGCCGGACAGAACTTCCAGCTTCCGAATCGGGGTGTAGAAATAAAAATCCACGCTCTCCTTCAGCTCATCATAAAGGTTTTCCAGCACGATATAATTGATATCCGTGCCGAGGTGCCGGACCGACGCGTCAAGAAGCGTCAGCCGGTTCTGCATGCACAGCTTCTTAAACTGGCTTCCGGCAGTGGAATACATCTGTGTCCCGGCCCCGCCGTGGGCGACGTTGATCTCGTCCACATACCTCATGAGCTCGAGCGCCTTGTCGCGCCCGATGTGCTCGTACAGCGTGCCGCCGAAGTCATTTGTAATATTGTATTTCCCGTCGGAAAATGCCCCCGCTCCGCCGAACCCGTTCATGATCGCGCAGGAACTGCAGCGGATGCAGGACTTCACTTTGTCCCCGTCGATCGGGCACTTCCGGTCCTCAAGCGGCCCGCCTGACTCAAAGACAGCGACCTTCATCGAAGGCTGCATCCTGATGAGCTCATAGGCCGAGAAGATTCCTCCCGGCCCGGCTCCGATAATAATCACGTCATAATTCATAATTCTTCACTCATCCCTCTACAATCAGGTAGCCGCCGCCCGGAATCGGGAAGACCTCGGACGCTTCCTCGATCTCCTCATCCGCAAGGCCGCTTATGTCCATGCCGGATTCATCCAGGTATTTCCTGACATCCTTTATCGTCGGAACGACCTGGGCCATGCAGTCCTCAAGGAAGGCCTCTGCCTCCTCCTTCGTCTCCGCGACGGGTTCGTCGAAGAGCTGCCCCTGATTTTTTAAAAATGTCTCCAGACAGATATCGCTGAATTCACCCATACGAGCTTAAGTCCTCCCTTTTGGCAAAGACGGCAGCATGCGTCAGATCCCCATGCCGCGTATCAGGCCTTACAGACAGCTGCGCGGCCCTTACTTCGGAAGCTTGAAGGAGCTCTTCATGGAGACGATGCGGTTGAAGACCGGCGCCCCCTCTTTCGAGTCCCTGCTGTCCACGCAGTAATAGCCGTTTCTCACAAACTGGAACTGCTCGCCGGCTTTTGCGTCCATGAGGGCCGGCTCGAGAGCCGCGTCCCGGACGACCATGAGAGAGTTCGGATTGAGATTTAATGACCCGTCCTCGTTGTAGACTCCCTTCTCCTCGTCGATCAGGTTCTCATAGAGCCGGACCGTCGCGCGGAACACCCTGCCGGCGGGCACCCAGTGAATTGTGCCCTTCACCTTCCGCGCAGAAAAACCGCTGCCGGCTTTGGTTTCCGGGTCATAGGTGCAGTGAACCGCCGTGACCCTGCCGTCTTCGTCCTTGTCGACGCCGACGCATTTTACAAAATAGGCGTGCATGAGGCGCACTTCATTTCCCGGGTAGAGGCGCTTGTACTTGGGAACCGGGTTCTCCATGAAGTC
>CADCPJ010000146.1 GCA_902803245.1 uncultured Lachnospiraceae bacterium
CCGCTTAGCGCCGTGTCGAGCTGCATCTTTGTGTCCTTCAGGAGGCCCGCTGCCACTGTGAGATTCATCGGCGTGTCGTCCACAATCAGGATCCTCGCAGATGGCGCGCGGAAGCTTTCCCCATAATCTTCAGCCTCAGGCAGATGCTCCTCGAATCTGACCTGAATGTTTCCCATCGGCTCCGGGGAGATGATCTTCTGGGGGAGCGTTACAGTAAAGGTGGATCCCTTGCCGTATTCGCTCTCGACGGAAATGCTGCCGCCCATCATGTCCAGCAGGCTCTTTGTGATCGCAAGGCCCAGGCCGGTGCCCTCCACGTTGCTGTTGGAATAAAGATCCAGTCGCTCGAACTTCGCGAAGAGCTTTTCCAGGTCCTCCTTCCGGATGCCGATCCCGGTATCCCGGACGGCAATGATGAGATGAAGGATCCGGCCGGCCTCGAGAATGTCCCCCTCCGCACAGTGTATCTCCAGGCTGATGCTGCCGCTGTTGGTGTATTTGACGGCGTTGCTCAGCACGTTGGTCAGGATCTGCCGGATATGGGCCTCATCTCCGTACAGACCGTCCGGAATGGTCTCCTCCGCGTGGATCTGAAACGCAAGGTTCTTCTCCCGCGCTTTTATGAAAACCATATTGCTGACATCGCTGAGCATCGAGCTGAGCTGATACTGCGCCTCCACGATCTCTGTCTTTCCCGCCTCAATCTTGGAAAAATCGAGAATGTCGTTGACGATCGACAGCAGGTTTCTTCCGGCGCGCTCGATATTCCCGGCGTAGGCCGTGATATTGCCGAAGGACTCTCTTGCTTCTCCCGAAGTCCCGGGCTGCCCCTTAAACTTAAAGCTCTCCCTGAGAATCATTTCATTCATGCCCAGGATCGCATTGATGGGCGTGCGGATCTCATGGGACATATCCGCGAGAAAGTCGCTCTTCGCCTGGTTCGCCTTGTCTGCAGCCTCCTTCTCCAGCTTCAGAGTCTTGGCCTCGTAGGCCTGTCTCTGCTCCTCCTCCCGCATCGTCTCGATTCTGTAGGAATACTTCTGCTCCCGCTTGTGTCCCAGGTAGTAGGACAGGGCAATGAGTGCAAAGATCGCGAAGCAGATAACCATATTGACGGCGAGCTGCTGGCGGACCTCCGCGAGCATCTCCTTATCGCTGATGAGGATCACGACGTACCACTGGTCCATGAGCGGCTGGACAAAGACCATGTTCTTTTCCCCGTCGAGCTCCAGTTCAAAGCTGCCCCTTTGTACCTCCAGCACCTTGTCCATGAGGGCGAGCTGGGCCTCCGACTCCATGAGATACCGGCCCTTCTTCTCCCCGTCCTGGTGGGCGATGATCATTCCGTCCCGGTTCATGATAAAGCCGTAGCCCTTGTCCTTTATCTTCAGGCCGGAGACAATCTCCTGGATGTGGTTCATCTTCACGTCCAGGGAGACCACGTCGGTTCCGTTGGACAGCATTCTGCAGATGGAAATGACGACGTCGCCGGTCTGTGCATCAACGTACGGGGCGACGACGACCGCCTCGCCCTTTCCCGAAAGAGCGGAGAGGTACCAGTCCCTCCTTGTGGGGTCATAGTTCTCAGGCGGCACCCAGTTGAGGCCGTCCAGGTATTCTCCCTGGATGTAGCCGTAGAATCCGGTGTAGTTGTCGTCAAAATGTTCCTTCTGGTTTTCCGTCTCCTTCAGGATGTATCTGTGGATATTCTCCGTGGAGACGCCGCTCTGCACCATATGGTTCACGGAATCCGCCGTGACCCACAGGGCGCTCCGGGTCATCTCCAGATAGTTCTCCAGTTGGGCCGTCGAGGCGGAGATCCTGTCTTCTCCCACTTCCCGGATGTTGGTGACCGCCACGCTGTTGATCACACGCGAGGTGTAGATCACCATGAAGACCATCAGGAAGAAAATGACGAGAATCGGCAATAAAGAACTCATCCCGCCAAAGGCCGGCACCTCCGCCGTCCCTGTCTTCTTTTCAGACTCCGCTGTGCCCCGGTCAGGAAGCAGCGCTGTCCGCTTCCGGTCCGCCGCAGCATAAGCCCCGGCCGCACTGCGCCGTTGCTCCGCC
>CADCPJ010000147.1 GCA_902803245.1 uncultured Lachnospiraceae bacterium
CCTTCCGAGGATGATGCCGAATGATCCCGTGGCTGCGATCACCGGCAAGATGGCCCAGGGCGTCACTGACGCCAGCGCGTCCCAGCGAATCTACGAGAAGTATCAGGAGGAGTTCGGGACGAACAAGCCGATGATCGAGCAGTTCTTTATCTTCGTCAAAAATCTGTTCCGCGGGGACCTGGGGACATCCTTCAGCCAGTACCCGAGAAAAGTGAGCGATATCCTGGCGTCTTCGATTGTGTGGACCATCGCCCTGCAGTTCCCGGCCATCATTGTGGGCTGGCTGCTGGGCAACCTCCTCGGCGCCCTCGCAGCCTATATCCGGAAGGGGTTTGACAAGGTGCTTCTTCCCGTTGCCCTCTTTTTGAGCAACATCCCCGCGTTTGGCATGGCGGTCATCCTTCTCGTCATCTTTGCCGTGAAGCTGAAGGTCGCGCCGATCTCCGGAGGCTACAACTTCGACATGATCCCGAACTTCAGCTGGGCCTTTGTGAAGTCCGTGATCGCCCACTATCAGCTTCCCTTCTGGAGCATCGTCCTTGTATCCATCGGAGGCCAGGCCGTCGGCATGAGATCGATGTCCATCTACGAGCTGAACGCGGACTACGTGAAGTACGCCCGCTTCCTTGGCATCAAGGACAGCAAAATCGTCGGATACGTGTTCCGGAATGCGATGCTTCCGCAGATCACGGGACTTGCGATGTCCATCGGCACGATGATCGGCGGAGCCCTCGTTGCGGAGATTATCTTCAGCTATCCGGGACTTGGAAGCACGATGTTTACCGCGATATCGGGCGGCGACTATCCGCTCATCTCGGCGACGACCCTCATCATCACGCTGATGGTCCTCATCCTGAGCTTCCTGCTCGATATCCTCTACGGCTTCATTGATCCCCGGGTCAAGGCCGCACAGTTTGACTAAGGAGAGGAGGAGAGACGATGAAAAATACAGTGCGTCAGGTATTCCACTCTTCAAAATTTGTCGTGGGCTTTGTGATCTTTGTCGCGATCCTGCTGCTCATCATCCTCTACCCGCTCTTCTTCCCGGGCAATCCCCTGGAAATGATCGGCGTGGGAACGTTTGCGAAACCTGGGACCTATGTCTCGCTCTACGACGGCATCAATACGGAGACAGAGACCCTGAAGCTCCCGGGCGCCGCCGACAAGCGGCTTGATTCCGTGCTGAAGAGGGAGGACAGAATCAAGATGGTGGCGTATCTCTCCGCCGTGGGCGCCGACATCGAAGGACTCGACTACATGGACACGGAAGCCCTCATGGAGCTGTGGCGGGCCAACTACGATGAGACGGCCAGGCCCTCCGGCATGACGAAGGCGGAGCGGAACTACTACAAGAGACTGAACGCTTCGCTTAGCAGCATGGGCTCCTCGGGCCAGATGACCGTGACTGAGCACGACTCCTCCGGCGAGGAGCAGGTCGTCGCCACGATCGGGACGGAGGACTATGTGAATGTCAGCGATGTGGCAAATACCAAAAACCTCGTCCTCGGAACCGACAACTTCGGCCGCGATGTGCTGAAGGAACTGGTCTCCGCCGCGGGCACGTCGATCGTCATCGGCCTCATCGCCGGCGCAGTCGCCACGGCGATCGGACTGCTGCTCGGTCTTCTGTCCGGATATCTGGGAGGCTTCGTAGACGACATCATCATGTTCGTCACCAATATCTTCACGGTCATCCCGGGCTTTGTGCTCCTCATCCTGATTTCCTATTCCCTCGGACAGGACAAGAGAGGGGCGGCCATCGTCGCCCTCGTCATCGGACTCACCAGCTGGACCTGGACGGCGCGTTCCGTCCGCTCGCAGGTCATTTCATTAAGAAACAGGGACCACGTGAATCTGTCGAGGCTGTCGGGGCACTCGCTCTGGAGAATCCTGATGACGGACATCCTCCCCTACATCGCCAGCTACGTGGTGATGGCATTTATCCTCCAGGTGTCGAGCGGCATTCTCGCCGAGGCCCAGCTGTCGCTCCTCGGCCTCGGACCGAAGACGACGGAAGTGCCGACCCTTGGACTTATGATGAACTGGGCGATGCTCTATTCCGCGCACTTAAACGGCTCCTGGTGGGCTTACTTCCCGGTCATCCTCATGATCACACTGATTTCATTTTCGCTCAATCTGATGAACACGGGCCTCGACCAGGTGTTCAATCCGACGCTCAGGGATTAAGGAGGGAACCATGGGAAAAGTTATGCTTGAAGTCAGGGAACTGACGACGAAATATGTGACCAGGTTCCGCGAGGATGTCTACGCCGTGGACCACGTATCGCTCTCCATCGAGGAGGGAAAGAGCCTCGGAATCGCCGGTGAGAGCGGCTGCGGAAAGTCCACGCTTGCCTTAAGCCTCATGGGCTATTACTTCCCGCCCCTCCACTATATGAGCGGCGAGATCATCGTGGACGGAAAGAACATCTCGGGCCTCGACCCGGATACCGTCCGGAAGAAGGTCCTCGGGACCGACGTGGCCTACATTCCCCAGGCAGCCATGAACGCGCTCAATCCGACGCGCAAGATCTCTGCATTTATCCAGGATGTCATACTGGCGCACGACCCGAAGGCGAATAAGAAGGACATCCGCGACATGGCCGAAAAGCGCTTCGAGGAGCTTCATCTTCCAAAGGAAGCGCTGGACAAGCACGCGGTGGAGCTGTCGGGAGGCATGAAGCAGAGAGTCGTCATCGCGGTCTCCACGATCCTCTCGCCGAAGGTGCTGATCGCCGACGAGCCGAGCTCGGCCCTCGACGTGACGAGCCAGAAGGTGGTGATCAAGATGCTCCGGGATATGATGGACAGGGGCTTCATCCGCTCCATGATCTTCATCACCCATGAGCTGCCGCTTCTCTACAACGTGACGGACGACATCATGGTGATGTACGCCGGGCAGATTGTGGAGAGGGGATCCGCCAAAGAAATGGTATTTGATCCCGTTCATCCTTATTCCAGGGGTCTCATGAGATCGATCCTCGTCCCGGAGGACGGCACGAGGAACAACAAGCTGATCGCCATCCCGGGCACGCCTCCGAACCTGAAGCACCCGCCCGAGGGCTGCCGCTTTGCTGAAAGATGCAAGTACGCGATGCCTTCCTGCAGGTACAACTCGATGCCCATCATCGACTTCGCACCCGGGCGGCAGTACCGCTGCGGTCACTCTGTGAGTCATCTGAGGGAGGTGTATGCAAGTGAAGAATGAGGATATCATCATGCAGGCGAACAAAGAGACCCCAACCGTCTCCCTGGACCGCCGGCACGACGTGTCGAAGAATCCGCTGTGCTTAAGCGGAAAGGGCGTGACGAGGGAATTCCACGCCGGCGGGACGCACACGATCGCCGTGAACAACGTGGATTTTGAGTTCCGCGAGGGCGAGCTCGTCAGCATCGTGGGAGAGAGCGGCAGCGGCAAGACGACATTGTCGAAGATGCTGCTCGGGCTTCTTCAGCCCACCTCCGGCGACATCTATTTCCGGGGAAAGAAGCGGGACATCTCTTCCGGCAGGAAGAAGAAGGAATACTGGAAGAACATCCAGGCGATCTTCCAGGATCCGTTTTCATCCTTCAACGTGTTCAACAAGATCGACACGGTGCTCCTCGACTGCATCAACATGACCGGGGGAAAAAACCTGCCCGCCGACAAGAAGGTCGAGCTAATGACGGAGGCCTGCAGCTTTGTCAACCTGAAATTCGCGGAGCTGACCAACAAGTATCCCTTTGAGCTCTCCGGCGGACAGATGCAGCGCCTCATGATCGCCCGCATCTTTCTCCTGAAGCCGAAGATCCTCCTGGCCGACGAGCCGACTTCCATGATCGACGCCTGCTCGAGGGCGACGATCCTCGACATGCTCTTAAATCTGCGCGACGAGATCGGGATGACGGTCATCTTCATCACCCACGACATCGGACTCGCCTACTATATCTCGGACACGGTCTACATCATGGAGCACGGCAAGTTTGTGGAGCACGGGAGCGCCGACGAAGTCATCCTGACACCGAAGGCGCCGTACACGAAGAGACTCATCAGCGACGTCCCGAAGATCCATGAGCCGTGGGACCTGTCCACGGTCAGCGGGAGCGCGGAGTGACACCGGCTGCAGTTTTTTAGTCTCATGAAATGACTTAAGCCCCCTTAAGAAGGACAAGTGCGGGAGGCGCTGAATTGCATCGGCTATTCAAGAATGTGAGGACATTGATATGGATATAGAAAAAATGATCTCGGAGATGACTCTCGAGGAAAAAGCTTCCCTTCTGTCCGGAGCTGATTTCTGGCACACGAAAGCGGTCGAACGCCTCGGCATTCCCGCCGTGATGGTGAGCGACGGACCTCACGGGCTGAGAAAACAGGATGAGGCCGCGGATCACCTGGGGGTCAACGAGAGCATCAAAGCGGTCTGCTTTCCCGCAGCAAGCGCCACGGCCGCAAGCTTTGACAGGGACATCACGGGGAAGATCGGCGAATCCCTCGGGGACGCCTGCCAGCATGAGGGCGTGAGCGTGGTCTTGGGCCCCGCCGTGAACATCAAGCGCTCTCCGCTGTGCGGGAGAAACTTCGAGTACTTCAGCGAGGATCCCTTCCTTGCCGGCGAGCTCGCCGCGGCACTCATCAAGGGCGTGCAGTCGAGGGAAGTGGGCACGAGCATCAAGCACTTTGCGGGGAACAGCCAGGAGCACCGCCGCATGAGCTCCGACAGCGTGATCGACGAGCGGACACTGAGGGAAATCTATCTCCCGGCTTTTGAGAAGGCGGTGAAGGTGGCGAAACCCTGGACCGTGATGTGCTCCTACAACAGGCTGAACGGGGAGTACGCATCGGAGAACCGCCGCCTGCTGACGGACATCCTGAGAGACGAGTGGGGCTTCGACGGATTTGTGATGAGCGACTGGGGGGCGGTGAGCGACCGGGTGAAGGGCGTCGCCGCGGGCATGGATCTCGAGATGCCGGGCAGCGACGGATCCAATGACAGGAGGGTCGTGGAGGCCGTGAGGCGCGGCGACCTGAAAGAGGAGGACGTCGACACCTGCGTCCGCAGAATTCTGAAGATCGTCGACCGCTGGATCTCGAACCGGAAACCGGACACTGCATGGGATCTGGAGGCACAGCACGCCCTCGCCGCGGAGATGGCGGCGGACTGCATGGTTCTCCTGAAAAATGAAGACGACGTCCTCCCCCTTTCGAAGGAAGAGAAAGTGGCCGTGATCGGACTCTTTGCGGAAAAGCCCAGGTATCAGGGAGGCGGAAGCTCCCACATCAACAGCTGCAAGGTGGAGAGCCTTGTAGATGCCCTCAAGGAATACCCTTGTGTCACCTATGCCAGGGGCTACGGTGTGGACAGCGAGGAGATCGACGAGGAGCTCATGAAAGAGGCTGTCCTCGCCGCGTCGAAGGCGGACAAGGCGGTCATCGTGGGTGGTCTTCCGGACTCCTTTGAGAGCGAGGGATACGACCGCACCCATATGCGGATGCCGCTGTGCCAGAACAAGCTGATCGATGAGGTCAGCAGGGTGAACCCGAATACGGTCGTCGTGCTCTACAACGGCTCTCCGGTCGAGATGCCCTGGATCGGCTCCGTGAAGGGCGTCATAGAGGCTTACCTCGGAGGGCAGGCCGTCGGCGCCGCGACGCGGGATATTCTTTACGGGCTGGTAAGCCCGAGCGGCAGGCTTCCGGAGACCTTCCCGCGAAAACTCGAGGACAACCCCTCTTTCTTAAGCTACGGGGGCGAGGGGAATACGGCTGTTTACACGGAGGGAATCTTCGTGGGCTACCGCTACTATGGGCGGAAGAAGATGGATGTGCTCTTCCCCTTCGGATACGGCCTCAGCTACACGGATTTCAGCTACGGAAACCTGGTCTTAAGCAAGAAGAGCATCATCGACAGTGAGGAGCTCACAGTGAGCGTCGATGTGACCAACAGGGGAAACTGTGCCGGCAAGGAAGTCGTCCAGCTCTACGTGGGCGCTCCGGCGGGGGATGTCTTCCGCCCTGTCCGTGAGCTGAAGGGATTTGAGAAGATCTTCCTTGAGCCGGGAGAAACGAAGACGGTCAGCATAACGCTCGACAAGAGGGCATTTGCCTATTGGAACGTCAAGATTCACGACTGGTTTGTCGCAAGCGGCGATTACAGCATTGAGATCGGCAGGAACAGCCGTGACATCGCCCTTTGCAGCACCGTGTCCGTGACGGGCAGCGTTGAGGAGCCGCTCGATCCGGTCACGCCGGACACGATCTACCTGGATCTGCAGAAAAATAAGAAGGCGATGCAGGTGTTTGCGCCGATGCTTGACGGCATCGCGGAGGCATTTGGCGGCGGGCAGGACGAGGAGCAGGGCGAGGCCGCTTCGGAGGCGATCTCCTCTGACATGCTGGAGGCGATGCAGCGCTATATGCCTCTTAGGGGCATCGCGAGCTTCAGCGGGGCGATGTCATACGACGAACTCGTGGAAGTATCCAAACGGATCAATGAAGAGGTGTGACGAGACCGCGGAGGCTTCGGGGCAGATCCATGCAGAGGCGCGGCGGGTTCGCATAAGCTTAAGCACAGATCAGGAAACAAACAGATGGGATAAGGAGTAACAGAGGCCCCGGATAAGATCAACATATGAGATGACCTGTCCGGGGCCTTAGCGAATGAAGCGAGGCAGACAATGAAAGAATACACTTTGAACGGAATCTGGGAAATGGCGTCCTCCGGAGGCCTTCGGACGACGGGAACGATTCCTGGGTCGGTCTACTCCTTTTTGCTGGATAAAGGACTCATGGAGGACCCTTATGTGGGCGACAACGAGCTTATGGCGCTGAAGCTCATGGAGGAGGATTACAGCTTCTTGAGGCGCTTCGTGCCGGATGATGAGCTCCTCGCCGCCAAACACAAGATCCTTTTGTTTGGCGGGATCGACACGCTCTCGGAGGTCGTCCTAAACGGTGTGAGCCTGGGCTTTACGGACAACATGCACGTCTCCTTTGAATTCGACGTGGATGGGATCCTCAGAGATGGAGAAAATGAGCTCACCGTAAAGATCAGCTCCCCGACCCGCTATATTGCCGAAAAAGATGCGGAGTACCACCTGGGCGGCACCACCGATGCGATGAGGGGCTTCCCCCACCTGCGGAAAGCCCACTGCATGTTTGGCTGGGACTGGGGCCCGAGGCTCCCCGACCAGGGAATCTGGCGGGACGTGAAGCTCCTCGGATACGATGACTCCCGGATCCTGGACTTAAGGATACGTCAGGAACACATGTTA
>CADCPJ010000148.1 GCA_902803245.1 uncultured Lachnospiraceae bacterium
CGCGGAAAAGTGACGAGCTCGCCGTTTGCGGAAGTCCATTCCCTTGGGGAAGCCTTCGAGGCGGCAAGTGAGATCGGCTACCCCGTGATGATGAAGGCCTGCGACGTCTCCGGAAGCCGGGGCGTCACGAAGGTGGTCAGGCCGGAAGATCTGGAAAGCGCCTATCTCGAGGCTGAGGAAGCTTCGCAGACGGACCATTTTGTGGTGGAAGCATTCGTGGACGGGCACGAGATCGGGCTCGATGCATTTGTGAGCGGAGGGAAGATCCGCTACGCGGAACCTCATCAGAAGTTCGTGGTGAGGGCCGGGGGCGTGACGATTCCCGGCGGGCACGGCTTCCCGATGGAAATGAGCGGGAGGCTGAAGGAGAACATCCTCCGTGAGACCAGGGCCATCGTGGACGCGGCCGGGCTCGACCACTGCGCCTTGAACGCGGACCTCTTCGTCCTGCCGGACGAGAGCGTATCCGTCATCGAGGCGGGAGGAAGATGCGGGGCGACCTGCATCCCGGAGCTCATCACTTTGCACACCGGCATCGACTATTATAAGGAAATGCTGCTCGCGTCGATCGGCGAGCCGACGGATTTCACGGTGCGCGCAAGCCGCCCGGCCGTGGCGAAGCTCCTCTTCTCAGATGCCGACGGGGCAGTTGAGGCCATCGATGAGGACAGGATCGGTGCGGTGAGAAGCAAAGGCTTCGATGTCGCCATCGACATCAGCCCGGGTGACGAAGTGAGATGCCCGCGAAACGGCACGGACCGGATCGGGCACGTGATCGGGGCGGACAAAAGCGAGGCGGAGGTCGACGCCGCACTCATGGAGGTCCTTAAGGCGCTTACAATAAGAAGTACAAGTACATAAGAAGTACAGGTACATAAGGAGACAGAGTATGACGCCCCGCAGGGCGCCAGTAAGTCGGGCATCTGCAGCAAAAGTGGCTGCAGGGAGGAGTACAAGTACATAAGAAGTGCAAGTGCATAAGAAGTGCAAGTGCATAAGAAGTGCAAGTGCATAAAAAGTGCAAGTAACATAAGAAGTGCATAAAACGTTCATAAGACGTTTAGAAGAAGTATAGAAGAAGTATAGAAGAAGTATAGAAGAAGCGCCCGGGCGGACTGCAAAAAGACAGAGAAGTTCCGGGATCAGGAAGCCTGCGATTGCAGCGGATTGAGAAGGTTTCGCGGCTGCAGCGGACAGAGAAGTTCCGGGATCAGGAAGCCTGCGATTGCAACGGAAACTTGACGGTTATACGAAAAATTGTTAGAGTGTAGCGTAGCACATCAGCGTTTGGAGGTAAGATCTGATGGTGATCCGAGAAAAAAGACAACTCTGGAAGAAGCTCACAGCTGTGGCCGTGACCGCTGTCACTGTCTGCAGTCTGATGGGCGGCGGAGTCTATGCCGAAGATGGGGCGGCTGAGGAAGTCGTCCAGGAGGCGGCTGAGGAAGTACCTGCCGAGGCGGCTGTGCCGGAAGAGGCCGCTCCCATAGACGAGCCCGTCGCTGCCCCGGCTGAGAGCGTCGTGAGCAGCGTGATTGCGACAAATGAGATCGACGGATGGCCCAAGGCGTCTGAGAAGGAGAGCGACTACGTGTGCCTCCTCGAAACCGCCACAGGCACCGTGCTCATAAATAAAAATATGGACGCGCAGGCATCCCCCGCTTCCCTGGCCAAGATCATGACCATTCTCGTGGCCATCGAGCAGGGCAATTTAAATGACAAGGTCACGATGACCCAGACGGGCGTCGACCTGGCTGTGGCGGGAAGCGCGAACCTCTATACGGAGGTCGGCGAGTCCTTTACGCTTCGGGACATGCTGTACGGCGTGATGCTTGCCTCCGCGAACGACATGGCCATGCAGGTCGCCGAGTATGTCGGCGGCGGATCCGTGGACAACTTCGTCGCGATGATGAACGAGAAGGCGGCGGAGCTCGGCTGCACGGGGACCCATTTCGTGAACCCCACCGGCCTCACGGCGGACGGACAGGTCTCCACGGCGCACGACCTCGCGGTCATCTGCGCGGCAGCTCTTGAAAATCCCGAGTTCAGGGACATCGCGAGCGCGGAGACATACACGATCGCCGCGAGCGAGATCTACGCGCCCCGCGAGCTCGTCAACAATTTCCCGTGCATCTCCGATCCCGAGAACTACAGGATCGACGGCGTCTACGGCGGCAAGACCGGCTACACGGATGCGGCCCTCAACTGCATCGCCGCATTCTGCAACCGCTCCGAGAGAGAGGAGGTCCTCGTGGCGCTGCACTCCCCGGACATGGCGAAATCCGTCAGGGACGCCTCCGAGTCCTTCAAGTACGGCTATAACAAATGGAAAGTCCGGAAAGTAAAGCCCGCGAAGGGCGAAGAACTCCTCTCCGGAGGCAAAGTCGTCCTGCCAAAGAAGAAGAAGGTCAAGGACTGCGAGAAAAATGAGACCGCGACCGACGCGGACGGCGGAATGGAGCAGGTGGAGACCACTTATCTGTGGTCCGGCGTTCCGGTCGGAACGAGCACCATCCTCCGCGTGAAGCCGACACCCGCTCCTACGAGCGCTCCGGCTGTGACGGAAGCTGCTCCCGCGGCACTCCCGACGGACAGCACGGGAACCGGATTCCCTCTTGCAGCCACTACGGGAGAAGGCTTCTCGGGACTTAGTGAAGCATTAAACGGCGGTGCTGCCGCCGGAACCCCCTCAGGAAACGGAGCGGAGACAGCGGCGCCGGGCGCTGCAACGCAGGCCGTGCCGGCCGGAGCTGAGGCCGGGACCGCAGATGTCGCGGGCACTGTGGCCGGAGCTCCGAACGCAGCGGGA
>CADCPJ010000149.1 GCA_902803245.1 uncultured Lachnospiraceae bacterium
CTCTCCGTCCCTTTTGTCTGTCCCGCGGCTAAGGTCCCGTCCCCTCCTTCCAGGAGTTTCTCCTCCTCTTCCTCAAGCAGCACAATCCGGCCGTCCCCGCTCTTTATGGCATCCCCCTGATCATCTGTCTGCGGGGATTTGCTCCCTTCTTCTCCGGATATCGCCAGATTCTCCGCATCCTTCTTGCGGGTGATGTCCTGCCCTCCGTTAAGGAGTGCGGGATTCCCTGCATCCGCCTCAAAAGAGGCGCTCCGCTCCCCGCTCTTATGGGCAGCCTCTTCATTTCCCCCGCGGGAGACCTTGAGGATCACCAGCGTGACGAAGAGGACAAGGATGACCGCCCCGAGGGCGAGATACTTCCGGGTGCTGTCTGTCTGTCGATTATTCATACCTTGTTTCCCGATCTTGCGGTTTTCTCCTTTTTAAGGCTCTTCTTGTTCTCATACATCAGTGCGTCCGCGCGGTTGAACACGTCCTCCACGGAAGTGTCTTCATGCGGCCGGAACTCTGCAAGGCCGGAAGCCACGACCGGCCCTTCGCCGATCCGCGTGTTTTCCTCCACCTGCCTCCTGAGGCCAAAGATCAGGCTCTCCCGGTTCACATAGTCCTCTCCCTTGAGGATGACGACGAATTCATCGCCGCCGATGCGGAACACCGGGCTGTGGCCAAATGCGCGGCAGATCATCGCGCACGAGTTCCGGATGTAGTCGTCCCCCGCCTTGTGGCCCCTGGTGTCATTGATCATCTTGAGTCCGTTGACATCGCAGATCACTATGCCGAAGGAGCCGCAGCCCTCACCGATCTGTCTCTGAAGTTCCTGCTCCACCTCGCGATAGGCAGTCATGTTCTTCGTGTGGGTCAGTTCATCCCTCCGGGCCATCTCATTTGCCAGAGACAGCTCCGCAAGGTGCTCCTGTTCCCTCCTCACGTCCTTATCCCGGTTCTCGACGCAGATAATAAAATGGCTGTGGTCGGAGGAATAAGTCACCGTCATGCGCGTGTACTGCGTCTTCCCTCCCGCAGTGACCATGCGGTAGTCCTCACTGAGCTGTCTCGCATTTTCCAGCCTGGAAATCAGGCGGTCCCTGTCGAGGAAGAGGCGGATTCTCTCCCTGTCCTTATCATAGATCAGTCTTTCCGCATTCTTCTGGGCCGCGAGGAAGAAATCATCCCCCTCTTCCTGCACCTCAAGCTCCCCGGACTTCCTCTTCACGGAAAACTCCGCATAGGTCGAGGTCTTGCAGTCGATATAATAGATGAAATCGAAATGCGATGCCAGTCTCTCAGCGATCTGCGTGTAGGTGGTGCTCTTCTTCTGGTCCGCTTTCAGCGCGAGCTTCTCCTCAACTTCCGCATCGATGTTCTTGATGCAGACGATGATGTGCTTCCCGTCTCTCGCCAGGAGCTCCGTGTGCCGGACGTTTCTTACCCGGCCGTCCACGATCAGGCGGCCGGAGACGGAGAAGGATCTCGTATTTTCCAGATTATTCAGCATGACATTCCTGTAATGGAAGCTGAGAGCCTTCTCCTGGTCCTCCGGATGGACATATCTCCGGATGATGCTCCTCATATCGGCAAAGAAGTCATCGCCGGCCGCCGGCAGGCCCAGCTTCTTGTATTTATCCGTCGAGGCGATCTCGATGTAGGAGCTGGTCCCGATATCGACGTAATAGAGCACTTCATACTGCTCGGCGAGGCTCGTGGTGATCTGGTCAAATATGTCCTTCTGCCTCGCAATCTCCCTCTCAATCTCCCTCTGCCTGAACTGCGCGTCCACGTTGTTTAAGCCTACAATCAGCCGCGGTCCTTCCTTCTCCTCCACCATGGCAGCCTTCATCTGCACGTGCATCGGCCTGCCGTTCATGAGAATACGGTATTCCAAAGTGAAGATGCCGGTCCTCTCTATTTCCGCAAATATGTGTTCTCTCGTAAACTCAAGGAGGAAGTAGTCCAGATCCCCCGGATCATTGTGAATCGCGGCCTCTTCCCGCACCTTCATAAAGAAGTCCTCTCCTTCCTTCGCCTGCGAGAGGTTCTCCACATAGTCGTCGGTGGCGCTGAACTCGCGGTAGTGGTTTGTCACCGGATCCACGACGTACACGCAGATAAAGTTGCCCGTCAGGGCGTGGAGGCGCGCGTAAACCATGCGCTCCTCCTGGATCCTCGCCTCCGCGCGGCGCTGCCGCATGAGCTCGTCGACATCGGAAACGGCAATCACGATGTATCGGGGATCGTCCTCCATCCGGGACACCTTCATGTTCACGTAGAAGGTCTTCGCTCCCTTGATCCTCCTGTAGGTCAGCTCAAACACCTTGCTTCCGGAGAGCGCTTCCATGAGGAAGGAGCGGTCCATGGCACCGACGAAAGCTGCCTGGTCTTCCTCATGTATAAACATCTTCGCGTCCCGGCTGCAGCCCTCGAAGAAATCCGATCCCTCCCGGGCCTTTGTGAGCACTCCGAGGGTGTCGTCCGTGTGGAACTCCGTAAACTCATCGGTGTCCATATTGACGTAATAGAGATCCGTATACCCCCGGGCGAGCGCGTGGGCGATGTGGGTATACACTCTGGAGTCATCCGCGCCCCCGTCTCTTAATCTGATTTCACTGTTCATAGCGCCCCTCCGCCGGAAACGTGACAATGGGGACAGTCCCCATTGTCACGTTTATTGCCGAAATTAAGCTTGACAAACCTGTTCCACAATATGTTTAAAAAATGGATAACTAAATTATACATGATGAACCGGATTCTGAATACAAAAAAGTATGTCCCTCCTCCCGCAAGAAAAAAGGAACGCCCGGGCGTTCCTCTTTTCCTTTGATCAGGCGGGATTTATTTCCGGCCCGAGGTGCTCATTTCACAGTCACGGCAATTCTGCTGTATACACCGTTTTGGGCATATACGTAGACATAGCAGCGTCCCTTTTCGTGCGCTTTTATCACGCCGGATTTGTTCACAGATGCAATCTTCGGATCTGTGGACTCATAATTGAAAGTCACCCTGCTGACCTTGGCAGTAGCTGAGATCTTGTAAGTTTCATTTTTATTCAGGCTGACCTCTGATTTCTGGACCTGGATACTCGAAGGGCTGAAAACGGTCTTGAATACTTTTGAATTGGTTTTGATATGGACCGCGTGCTTTCCGGGAACAATCTCTTTCCGGCCGTCGTACACATGCATAAAGATCCAGTAATCCCATTGGGGAGTCAGACCTTTTACGGTGTAAGAAGTTTTCCCTTTATCTAAATTGATCACCCGGTTTCTGGCATCTTTGCCGTCGATAAACCGTACGCTTAAAACATAGCGGGTTGCCTCGGGAACCTTATCCCAGGCAAGGGAGACCTCGTATTTTCCAATATTCGTCATCCGGAATCGCATGAAGGAAAAGCTGCGCGGATCCTTGCTGGCTGTCGGCACAGGAGCTTCGCCGACCTTTACGCTGCATTCCGCGTGTATGCCGCTGCTCTCACTGCTCTCCGCTTCGATCACTGCAGTGCCGACGCTTATGCCTTTTGCGTAAACGGTCAGAATATCGGTCGCTTTTGACCCGAGCTCATTTTTGCACCCGGAATCAGAATACAGTTTCAGTTTGCGGCCGCCCTTGATGACACTCCACCTTACTTTTTGATCGGAAGCATCCTCCGGCAGCACTTTCGCCGTAATCTTCACGGTCCTGCCGACGGTCGTTTCCGCCTTCGTCCTGCTCAGCTTTATTTCTTTCACATTAACGGAAGAAGCACCTTTTTTGGCCTGCAGGATATACGGACTGTCTGTATAATAAAATGGTCCATCCTCTGAGTATGCGCTGTCGGCGTACTGCATACCGCCTGTTTTGGCCTCTGCCGTCACAATCATGCCTGTAAGGATGCCAAGCGTCATGGCGAGTGCTGCCGATGCTCTC
>CADCPJ010000150.1 GCA_902803245.1 uncultured Lachnospiraceae bacterium
ATAAATGTGACAATGGGGACTGTCCCCAATGTCACGTTATCTGACGATTCCGGTCAGATCGCGGACCGACGAAACGGAGTGGCGGACGCAGTAGCTGCGGATTCCGTCGATGATCTTCAGCGTGACGTAAGGGTCGGTGAAATTGGCAATGCCCACGCTGACGGCAGACGCACCGGCGAGAAGGAATTCGACGGCGTCCTCCGCCGAAGAGATCCCGCCCATGCCGACGATGGGGATGGAGACCGTCCGGGCTGTCTCGTAGACCATACGCACGGCCACGGGCTTGATGGCGGGACCCGACAGCCCTCCCGTCCGGTTGGCCAGCACGAACTGCTGTCTCTCGATGTCGATCTTCATGCTCGTGATGGTATTGATCAGAGAGAGCGCATCCGCGCCGCCGGATTCAGCGGCTTTTGCGATCTCCCGGATGTCGGTGACATTTGGCGTCAGCTTCATCATCACCGGCTGGGAGGCGCGCTCCTTGCACCCGCGCGTGATCTCCTCGACCATTCTCGGATCCGTTCCCATGGTGATCCCCCCCGCCTTCACATTCGGGCAGGAAATGTTGATCTCGAGGAGGTCAATTCCCTCCACTCCATGGAGTTTTTCCACGACCTGATAGTATTCCTCGGGCGTA
The DNA here is from genome assembly GCA_902803245.1 of uncultured Lachnospiraceae bacterium. Classification (GTDB taxonomy): domain Bacteria; phylum Bacillota; class Clostridia; order Lachnospirales; family Lachnospiraceae; genus Chordicoccus. Next base: position 638 of record CADCPJ010000150.1, read on the forward strand.
TGGCCGCAGACATTTACGATGACTCCGCATTTTTTCGTCCTTAAAAATGGCATATCCCGGGCAACGAACTCATCGACGCCGGGGTTCTGAAGCCCGATCGCATTCAGCATGCCGCTCGTCACTTCCGCGACTCTCGGAGTCGGATTGCCCGCCCACGGTACAGGCGAAATGCCCTTGGTCGTGATTGCACCGAGCTTCCCGATGTCGATGAACTCGCTGTACTCCTTCCCCATGCCGTATGTGCCGCTCGCCGTGAAGACCGGGTTCTGAAATGTCACCCCTGCGATTTCCACGGAGAGATCCACGGACTCGCCATTTGGGCTGCGGTCGCTTTTGTCCGTCCTGTATTCCGTGTGTGTCATGTCAGATCCACCTCCTTCGCAGGAAATACCGGCCCGTCGGTGCAGACTCTCGAGTAAGATGAGAGGGAATGGGGATCCGTCTCCGTTTTCCTGCACACGCAGCCGAGGCACACCCCGACGCCGCAGGCCATGCGCTCTTCCATGGAGACATAGCATTCCGCGCCGGTTTCCTCAGCGTACTCCTTCACCGCGCGCAGCATCACTTTCGGCCCGCAGGCAAAGATGATGTCGGCCTCATAGGAGGAGGCCCGAACGGCATCGAGAACCGTCCCGTGCGTTCCGAGTGACCCGTCGTCCGTGGAAATGGCGACCGGGCAGAGCTCCTTCATTTCCTCAAGGAGATAGGTCTCGGACGTGCGGTAGCCGAGCGCGGCGAGAATTGTCCCTGCATGATCACAGGCTGAGGCATCCGCCCGCTCCCCGGTCTTTGGCGCGAGTGACTGTGCTGCGAACTTTGGCACGAGTGATTGTGCTGCGATCTTTGGTGCGAGTGACTGTGCTGCGAACTTTGGCGCGAGTGATTTTGCCGCGATCTTTGGCGCGAGTGATTTTGCTGCGAACAGCATGGGAGGAATTCCGATCCCGCCCCCTATAAGGAGAACGCGCTTTCCGGCAGTTCTCTCGAGGGGAAAACCATTTCCCAGGGGACCCATCACCTCGATCGAGCTGCCCTTCTTCAGGCGGGAGAATTCTCTGGTGCCCTCTCCCACGGTTCGGTAAACAACCCGGATCTCTCCCTCCTCCGGATCTGCTGCACACACAGAAATCGGCCGCGGCAGGAGCTTCCTTCCATCGGCCGAGAAGAGGGAGACAAACTGGCCGGCGAGAACTTCCCCGGCAAAGCTGACGCGGAGCCGCAGGGAATAAATGTCGCCCGTCAGGCGGTCCTGGTCAATGACAACGGCGCTTTCTTTTCTCTTCATGTGAGTATCCGTATTCCTATAGGTATCCGTTTTCTTATATGGGCTGCATGGTGTCTGGGGCTGCATTTTTAAGCTGAGCTGTACAGTGTCAGCCCAGCGCGCCGGCAATGTCGTCCTTCATGGCGAGCACCGCCGCCCTGGATGCGTCTGCATATCCGGCCTCGCCGTAAGAGGCATAGGCCTCCTGCTGCCAGGCCGCAATGATCCCGCGGGATGAGTTGACGATCGCGCCGAGGCCGTCTTTATCAAAGAAATGAACCAGGTCGCTGCCCTTGCCGCCCTGTGCGCCGTATCCCGGCACAAGGATGAAGGACTTCGGCATCACCTCACGGAGCACTTTGCCCTGCTCCGGATAAGTCGCGCCGACGACCGCTCCGATGTTGGACCAGCCGCATGGGTCCACGGAATCCTCTCCCCATTTTCGAACCATTTCCCCTACGATCTCGTAAAGGGGACGTCCGTCGATCAGGCGGTCCTGGAACTCTCCGCTCGACGGGTTGGAGGTCTTGACGAGGAGGAAGATGCCCTTGTCGCATTTACTGCATACATTCACAAATGGCTTCACTCCATCCGTCCCGAAATAAGGATTCACAGTTGCGAAGTCCTCGCCAAACGGGGTATAGTCATTTTCCCCGATTTTTACGCTTCCGAGGTGAGCGACGGCATACGACTCGGAGGTCGATCCGATGTCCCCGCGCTTCACGTCGCCGATGACAAGGAGGCCCTTCTCATGGCAGTAGTTCACCGTCTTCTGAAATGCGATGAGCCCGGGAATTCCGTACTGCTCATACATCGCAATCTGGGGCTTGACTGCCGGGACGAGATCGGCAATGGCGTCGACAATCCCGGCGTTGAAGCGGAAGATCGCTTCCGCAGC
>CADCPJ010000151.1 GCA_902803245.1 uncultured Lachnospiraceae bacterium
GAAAACGGATAGCAGAATCATATATCGTCCATCCGAAGAATTACTCGAAGGAAGGGAATATTGTCAAATACCCTGCATACATGTTCCCTTTTGTCATATGAATGAGAGAAGGCAATCGGAAGCGGCTTTTCGGCTTGATAAAACCCCGGATTGTGAATACAATGGTTTATGAGGCTTTTATGTTTTTGCGACAATGGGGATTCATTTTAAGCATCAGTTTTTGCAGGAGGAGAAAGAAGATGGAGAAAACGAAACAGAGGATCGGACTCATCGCGCTGCTCTTTGTCCTTGTATTTTGCGGAACCCTCTCCGTCAGCGCGGCTGTGATCTCGCCCCGCGAGATCAGCGCCACCGCGACGACGGCTACCGTTAACTGGACTCCTGTGACCGGGGCGAGCTTCTACCTGATCTCTTACGGGAAGCGCGGGACGGACGAGAACACTTACAGGGACATCAAAGTGACGACCAACTCCTACACGTTCACGGGTCTTATGCAGGATGTCGTCTATAACTATTGTGTTGTCGCTTACGATCTCACCGGCAAGGCGATCTCGACTATTCCTTCTAACTACAACCCGCTCTATGCCCTTCCGGTCTCCATCAAGGACTTCACCTGCTATGGATGGAATAAGACGGGTGGGTATTTCAGAGTCTCGGACAGGCCGAAGATCATAGACGGCGTGGAGTGGCAGATCTGGAACAGCAAGGGCACCAGACAGATCGCAAGCGGCAGGTCGACATTGGCCAACTTCACGGCGAATATCAAGCGCAACCAGACTTATATCCTGAAGGTGCGCAGCTACTTCACTTCGCCGTATTCGGAGACACTGTACAGCAGCTGGAGCAGCAAAGTGATCGTTCCCGAGCCGGAGCAGAAGAAGCCGACTCTCGCATCGGCGGGCGGCAGGGATGCCCTGAAGCTCAGATGGACGAAGGTGAAGGGAGCCACAAAGTACCTCATCTATGCGTCGACCTCCGGTTCTTCCGGATACAGGAAGGTTGCAGCTGCAGGAAAAAACAAGAGCTCCTATATCTTCAGCAAGTACAGGAAGAAACCCCTTCAAAAATACAAGACCTACTACTTCAAGGTCTATGCGGTGAAAGGCAGTGTGAAGAGCACTGCTAACAGTTATTCCTATGCGTATATCTACATCAGGCGCTGACCAGGCACTGACTGCATAACCTTTATGCCGGAAATGCAGCGGATGCCGTATTGCGCGATGTCATGGCAGCAGATGCCATGACGCCGCAATATGCAATGCCACGGTGCTGTGATGCCATGACGCCATGATGTGCGGCGCCATGGCGCGGCGATGTGCAATATCCCGAAAGAGGCGAGGAGGGCTTCCATGAAACAGTTCCGCTTGGTGTTTTGTCTCGCCGCCCTCCTCATCTGCCTTTTTGCGCGCGGAGTGCCGGAAGCGTCTGCAGACGAGAGCATTCATCCCTATCAGGCGGGGGCGACGGATACATCCGTCACCATCGCCTGGCAGAAGGTGAGCGGCGCGGCCTATTACAATTTCCAGGCAGTGAGCCTGACGGACGGGACGATTTCTCCGATCAGCAGGAACCAGACAGAGACGGTCTCGGTGATCGGGCCGGTTCCGAGGGACACGGTATTTCGATATATCGTCTTTGCATTTGACGCGGACGGCAGGCAGCTGGGGCGCTCGTTCGTATACGAGGCGGCAACCGCTCCGGGGCCGGTTGTGACGTGCAGCGCGATCGAGTGGAATGAGCAGGGGACGATGGGCACCTTCGGAATTCTCTTCAACCCCTATCCGAACACCCTGTCCGGCTTTGAGTGGGAGATCCGGGACATAAGGAATGAAAGAGTGCTCTGCTCCGGCAGCGTCAGCGAGGGAGTGCTGGGCTTCACCGCAAAGCTGAAGACCAATCAGGTGTATTCCTTGAGGGTCCGGGGGATGATGAACAATTCCGGCCGCATATTCTATGGCAGCTGGACGACTGCCGCCGTGGTCCCGGAGCCCAGAATGATGAGACCGAGATATATCCGGAAGAAGCAGGCGGTCAGGCTCACCTGGAGAAAAGTGGCAGGCGCGAAGTGCTACAGCGTGTACGTCTCCGACAAAAAGAACAGCGGATTCAAGAGGGTCGCCGTGGTCCGGGGCAGCCGGACTTCCTGCCTCCTGAAGAAGAGAAGAGGCCTTCCGCTCCGTCCGGGAAAGACATATTATTTCCGGATCAGGGCAAGGAGGGGGAAGGACAAGAGCACCGGAAACCTGACGAAGAGCGTCACCATCCCTGCGGCGCAGCCGCCGCTTTAGGGATGCCGGAAAGCCCGGTTCAGATGAAAAAGACAAAAAGAAAGCCGCATGACTATCCCTTGCAGGATGGGGTCTGCGGCTTTTTTGTGCGCTCAAAGAAGAATCGATCCGATGACCGGCACGGATTTCGCCCGGGCGGCCATAAGGATGTTCGAAATGGAACTGTAGCGGGACACCCCGATCTTCTCCACGAGGACGGCTCCGTCCGCCTGCCCCAGCATTTTCAGGGAATCGGGGTCATCGGACAGGTTCGGGGCGGTCTCGATGTGCGGGGCATATTCCGTCGAGGAAAGTGAAGTGCGCAGCCTGGAGGCGCACTTTTCGAGCTCTTCTTTGGGCAGGCTGCTGATGAGCAGGTAATTCTTCCCCGCGCTCTCTTTGGAAGAGAGCGACTCGGCGGCGAGACGGCAGCGGACGGACATCTCCGCCGCGTTCTTCCCGTCGCTGTCGAGGCGGGCGATAAGGCGGTCCAGGGGGCCCCTCCGCACCTTCTCATCCGGTATGACCGCAAGCTTCTTCAGCCCCCGGAGGTGATTCATCTCCGATGCAGACAGCACCCGCCCGGAGAACGTGAGAATGACCATGATGATAAGGAGCGCAAGGAGACCGCCGCAGATAAAGCCAAGGAGCGCATAGAGGACAATCGTCCGGACCGGGAGAGACGCCTCCGCGTGAGAGCTCTCCGAGGGCTTTTTGAGGCTCGTGAGCTGGGACTCGAGTCTCTCCTCATTGGTGGAGAGCATGTACAGCTCCTGCAGGAGGTTCTCGCTCCTGCTTCCGATGGAGGTGTCCGCGGCATACCCGCTGCCCCTCGCAGCAACCGTGAGGGTGTGCGGAGCAAAGGAAGAAGCGAGCTCCGCGCTCTTTGCTTCGATCTGGCCGAGGACGACTCCGAGGATTTTGTCGGCGGTGTCCGCATCCGGGTGCACGACCGTGACCGTGAGCGTCCCGCGCGGGGCGTCGGAGGTGCGGCCGGCGGCATCGGGGTAGGCGGCGTAAGTCGATGTGGAAATGACGGAGGGATTCGTGCTGATGAGCTCCGCGACGAGGGCCGGATCGGCGCCAAGCTCCCCGGATACCGCTTCCAGGTCAAGCCCGCAGGCGGCAAAGGAGGAGAGCGCGTCCACGATCTGTTCGGGAGAAGCTGCCCCGCGCCCGGAGGCTGTATCCGCGCTTCTTGCGCTGTCCGGGTCCGGTGTGCCGACGATGAGGGTCGCGGATGCCCTGCCTTCTCTTGCCGGGTCGATCGCAAGGAGGATGGAGGAGGAGAGATAGCTTCTCTTTTTGGCGAGCAGGTCCCTGCTCCTTTCGATCAGCTCCTCGAGGCTGCTCCGCTCCTCCCTGTAGGCCTCCATCGCCTCGTCAAAGCTGGCGCCGCCTGCGGCCGCATTTTTTGCGGGGGCGGGCCGCTTCATTTTCACAAAGAGAAAAGCTGCTGCAGACAGGACGGCGATAAGCAGGATGATCCTCCACTTTAAGAGCGCGCGGAAGAGGAGATCCCTCGTCGCGATTTCCCTTCTTCTTACATCAGGTGATTGATTCATAATCCCAAACCTCCTTCACCGGACGCGCCGCAATACTGTGAGCTGCCGCAATCCAGAATGTGTTGTATATGAGCTGCAGGACGAGATTGTCCAAAAGAGCGTGAATCGTGATGAGGAGAAAGATGAAGAGAAGCTCGTACCTTCCCGCCAGATAGAGCCGGAAAAGGGCCGCTGTCCCGAGGACAACCACAAGGATGAATGCGATCCACCCGAACCTCTGGAGAAAACCGACAAACGCGTTGTCCACGTAGAGATAATCCCCGAGGCTCCTGTTCCCCGCCTCGTCGAGGCCGTAGCCGACCCAGTTCACCGACGTGCCGATGAGATGGAGGCCGAACTGCCGGATCGAGGCCTGGCCGTACGAAATGCGGTGATCCAGCATGAGGTCCAGCCGGTACATCCACCGGACCGAGGGGTTGAACGAGAAGGTGAGCGCGGCGGAGACGGCCGCGGCGGCGGGAAATGCCGGCACTGCGAGAAAGAAGAGCGCCTTGAGGGATCTTAAGAGATCCGGAAAAACCCTCATGAAACACGCAAAAACAAGGAGCAGGAGCGTCAGGAAAAAGGCGAGCCTCCCGTCTGTCTTCCGGTAGATCAGGAAGGAAATGGCGCCGATTGATGCGAGAGTAATAAAATGGATCCGCCTGCCCCGGACGGCGACAATGAGGGACGCCGCGTTGAGAAAAAGAAAACCGGGATAGAGGGCGAAGAGAAAGCCGAGGTACTCGCGGTTGTTCTCCCGGTTGACCTCGATCCGCCGGTAGTTCTCGATGATCCCTCCGAAGGCGGACAGGACGACGAAGGCCATGAGGGCGAGGGTGAGAGCTCCCGCGAAGGTGAAGAGCCTCCTCGGGGAGATGTTTCTCCCGCAGAAAATGAGAATAAAAGGAAATGCCGTCCAGAAGGTCCCGCTGATCAAGGAGTTGGCGGCGAAGACGAGGGCTGCGGCGAGGAGAAGGACGGAAGATAAGTCCATGGTCTCGAAGAGGATCTCCCGCACGGCGAGGACGGCAAGACATATGAGGAGAATCCCGTTCATGAGATTCTCCCTGGGGAGAAAGCTTTTATAGAAAGTGTACTGGAGCACGGCCAGGACCGTGTAGAGGCTGAAGACCGCAAAGTAGGCGGCCTCTCCCGTCCGAATCTCCCTAAGTGACTTGTACATGGATGCTTCCTTGCCCGAGTGATAGGGGTGTTGAACAGTTCCCCAAAATTTTTAGGACCGCCTGCAGTGAAACCATTGCCA
>CADCPJ010000152.1 GCA_902803245.1 uncultured Lachnospiraceae bacterium
GGATGGACATGAAAGCCGGAAAATGAGAAAATAAAAATAGTGACCCCATGATGGGGCCGGACAGGTGAGAGATGTAAAAGACATAAGATACATTTCTGAAAGAGAACCACTTACCATTTCAGTATGACGAATGGAGGCTGTTATGAAAAAACTACTGGTGTTTCTAACTGTGCTCATTGCACTTGTCGTCCCTGTTTCCGCATCGACGAAAACAGCGGCGAAGAAAGCCTATGAGAAGTTCATGGGCGAGCACGATGTCATCTATTACGCACAGATCTATTTTGACGATGATTCTGTCCCGGAACTCCTGATCGACGAGATGGGAATTCCTTCTCTGTACACATATAAGAACGGCAAAGTGACTGCCTATGGAAACTCTACGGTTGACCGCCACTTTGAGGTGATCGGCTACTACAAAAAGGCCGGATGCCTGGTGCAGCGGTATATTGAAAATGGCGAAGAACAGCGGTCCATCATGACGACCTTCTGGACAAAGAACGGAACGGCCATCTACAACAAGCTGCAGATGCGCGAGATCTCAAGGGGCTCCGGGGAGCAGATGGTTTATACCTATAACAAGACCAAATCCACCGACCCTTATATGGGGAAGAAGATTCTGAAGGAAAAGTCGTTCAACAAAAAACTTAAGACCATCACGCAGGGAAAGAACCGCACAAAGATCAAATGGAAGCAGCATAAAGCTCCGAAGCTGACCATCAACATGACGTCTGCGAATATTGAAGTCGGAGAGACTGTCCAGCTCAAGGTGAGCGGGGTTAGCGGAACGGTGAAGTGGAGCACGGACGACAAGTCCGTCGCGACGGTATCATCGAATGGACTGGTGAAGGGAAAGAACCCGGGAACCGTACTCATCACTGCCGTGGCAGGCGGTGCGTCCGCAAACTGCGTGGTGACGGTCGCTGAAGAAGAGATCAAGGAATACTATCACGAAGATGAGCGGAGCACGATCTATATCGGAACGATCGACAACAGCTACGGCGGGCCGGTCAACTCCGTCACGGCCTCGTCGAACCTGTTGACCGTATATGGCGGAGTGGCCTATCCGGACGCAGAAGATGAGGACCGCTTCCTGAGGAAGTTTTATGGCATCAACAGGTTCTATCTGACTCCCGACACCAAGTACAGCTATGAGGACAACTATTCCTCGGGATATGTGTCAAAGAACGTCTTTATGGCTTACTACCTGGAGGACTTCCTCGACGGGAAAAACGACCTCCATTTCCTGTTCATCCGGGTAGAGAACGGGGTGGTACAGGAAGTGACCGTCAGCATATTTGAGCCTCAGATTGCGTGAGAAATGCATGATTTGCCCTTCTTGAACCAAGCCTTGCCTTAAACGCGATCAACAGGATACGGAAGGGTACTCTATAATATGAAAATGAGAAGAGAACATACTGAGATCACAAAGAAACTGATGAACCTGCTTGAAGGAGACCCCGCCCTTAAGTCACTGGTGGAGAAGTCGATTGATCTGGCGGCCAGGGAGAATCCGGATGAAAAAAAGAATCCGGTCCGAAGCCTTGAGATGCTGTACGATTATATCGACTTCACGCAGACGGTCATGCCGTGGGCGTACCTTCCGGAGGAGTGCTTCAAAAACTTCGTCACGAAGACGGACCAGAGCTGCCTCTATATCTACTATCTGCTGGACCGCCCGCTTGAGGAGCTGGAGGGAAAGCTTCCCTTCCGCCCGTCCGTGCAGTTCCTCGAACCGGTCTACCGGTGGCTGAAGGACTACAACAATGCGCTGCAGCGCTATATGGATTCCGGGGAGTCGTGGAAGGAAGAGTACTATCAGAACCTCTATAAGGATCCTACCTGGCATCTGGACCAGGGATGGTATGAGGACAGCTCCAACTGGCATTCTTTCAATGACTTTTTTTCCAGGAAGCTGCGTGACACGGAGACAATCCGGCCGCTGGCGGGGAGGGGCGATGACACGGTCGTCGTCTCTCCCGGAGACTCTCTCCCCCAGGGAACCTGGGAGATCGATAAGAACGGTTACTTCTCATCGGGGGATGTGTATGACGAGCACGGCGTGCTGATCAAGACAAGTGCATTTTTCTCGGTGGAGGATCTTCTCGGAGAAGAGGGCAGGAAGTATGCCGGGGAGTTTCACGGAGGAACTCTGACCCATACGTTCTACAACATTGACGACTACCACAGATGCCATGCGCCGGTATCCGGGAAGGTGCTGGCCGCCTATGTGATCGGTAATCCGGATGCGGTCGGCGGCATCACAACCTGGGACGCGGAGCGCGGACAGTATGTGCTGGAGTCGTGTTTTGCGGGATGGCAGTCCTACGAGACGCGGGGCTGCGTCATCATCGAGACGGAACGCCACGGCCTCTGCGCTGTGCTTCCCGTCGCACAGGGACAGGTCTCCAGCGTGCATTTTACGGAAAACGTACAGGTGGGGGCTCGGATCGAGAAGGGAGATGAGCTGGGATACTTCCTCTTCGGCGGATCGGACTGCGTGATGCTGTTCTCCTCGAAGACGGGATTTTCACTCAGCGCCAGGAGAGCCTCGAGTGATGACACCTATGCCAACGGATACGCGAAGATACTTTGCAGGGCGGAGTACGGGAGATTCGTACCGCCGCGGAAGGAAAGCTGCTGAAGGAATTGTCTCCGCAAGGGATTCCTTCGGTGCGCAAAAGCGGAACAGGAAGGGAGAGGCGAAAGCCTCTCCCTTTTTTCGCTGCACTTTACGCGTCAGCTTCCTGCATTTCTTTCAGACTGCTGCACTTTACGCGCCAGTTTCCTGTACTTCCTTCAGACTGCTGCACTTTACGCGTCAGCTTCCTGTACTTCCTTCAGACGCTTTTTGTAGCCATTCCACGTCTCGGCCCGGTGCTGGTGATACAGATCCAGATCCGCGTCCCACTCCGGGCGGTCATTAAGAGCCCTGTGATCCGGGAAATCGTAGTGCTCCTGCAGATAGGAGAGGAAGCAGGCGGTGGTCTTTTCGGCACCGCTGACATTCGTGTGCCTCGAATTGTAGAAATCCGTCTCGAAATCAAGTCCTATCTCGTCGTAATATCGGTTTCCGTTCCAGGACGGAATGCCGTATTCCGCGGCGATTCTCTCCATCTCATTGTACTCTTCCATATCCCCCTGATTGATGGAGTAGGGAGTGAACATCAAAAGAACGTCCGCATCAAGCCCGCTGCAGAACTCCATCAGCTTGCGGAACTCGGCATCCGTGCGCGGGCTTAAGGGAGTCGACTTGATGGAGGATGTGATCTCGGCCGGGGGAGCCTTGCACGGCTTGACCTTGGTTCTCATTCCAAAGCCCTTCATGAAAGTGGGCCTATTGTCATAGCGGTTGTCGAAGAGCTGCCGGTTGAGATCCGTTAGCAGCGCGTCCGGGTTGTTGTGATAGAGGCACATCTCAAAATAATAGGGAACTGACTCTGAGAAGGAGAGCCCGTATGTCCGGCAGAACCTCGTCACGTACTGCAGTCTTCTCACACTCCAGTCGATGGAGTCAAGGATATACCGGGCGTTCTGGCCGTAATTCTCGACGCATCTCGACAGCCAGCGCCTCCCGTCGATGACGATGAGCTGCGGGTTCTGGGAGTGCAGGACTTCCTTGATGCAGTCCTCCGTGAAATAGCCGCTCAGCGCCGCGCACGCATAAACGAAGGAGGTCATACCGCTCTCCTCATAAGCATACATCGGGTCAAAGTAGCGGTAGACCCCGCTTCCGCCGATGATGGCCATGTCCAGCGTGTGCGGCTTCTCGTTGTAGAGGCTCACGAGATTGAGCCTCTGGTTCGGCTTTGTCGTGCGGTAGATATTGGTCAGCATCACAAAGCATATGAGGGCGATGATGAGGAATACTGCTGCCGAGACGGCGTGCTTGATCTTACTGCTTAGATGCCCCATAGAGCTGCTCCTTTAACACTCCCCTTCTCAGCTTGCCGTTTGCAGTGCGGGGAATGGACTTGCACTGAAGAAGTTCATGAGGCAAGCGGTCCTTCTCGATTTTTTCCGACAGATAGAGGGAAAATGACGCCTCGTCAAAGTCCTCCTGATTTGTCATATAGCACAGAACAGGAAGCTGGCCTGCCCGCGCGTCGTCTTTTCCGACCAGTGCGGCGTCCGTGATTCCGGGAAATGCTGCCGCAATGGACTCGATCTCCTCCGGGGCGATCTTGATCCCCCTGTAGTTTACCACATCGTCCCGCCTTCCGAGACAGAAGACGCGGCCTTTTTCATCGATGTAGCCTTCATCCGCCGTAAACAGGGCGCCGCCTCTTAAGACGCTCTTCGTGAGCTCTTCCTGGCGGAAATAACCCTTCATCGTCATGGCTCCTTCGCAGGCGAGAAGGCCGGTGTGCTCCTTTGAGGACCGGAACTCCCGGCCAGCGTCATCCACGACAAAGAAGCGCGCATGCTTTGAGGGATAGCCGATACAGCAGGGCTTGTCTTCGTCGCTGTTGAAGTTGAGCACGCAGCTGCGCCCGGATTCCGTGGAGCCATAGAAATTGTACAGGCGCACATCGGGGAAGGCCTTTTTAAGCTGCCCCTTCAGCCCTTCGCTCAAGGGAGCAGTGCCGATCTCGATGTAGTCCAGCTGGTCGTTGAAATCCGAGAAACGCCCTCTGGAGAGCCTGAGGAGAACATTGACCGCCGTGGGAGACAGATCCATCGCCGTGGCCCCGTAATCCCTGATGAGATCATAGATCTCTTTGACCTTGGAGACGCCGTCCGTAAGGATGACCGTTCCCCCCGCATAAATATTGGCAAAGCAGGTTCGAAGGCCGTGGGAGTGGCTTAGGGGAAGCGGAACGAGCTCCACATTCTTTTCCCGCATCCCGCATCCGAAGCAGATGTTCTCCGCCAGCGCATAATTGTTTGCGTGAGTGATCTCGATTCCCTTCGACTTGCCGGTCGTTCCCGTTGTATAGAGAATCTCGGCTGTCATCTCTTCTCCCGGAAGCTCCGGCATCGGGGCATCCCCCGCAAGATCTGTCAGTTCTTCGATCGCGAGCATCCGGGGCGACCTGAGGCTCAAGGCATCCTCGCCGGTGAAGAGGACAGCCGCTCCGGTGTCCTCAAGAATTCCCTTCAGCCGCTCTTCCTTCATATGCGCTTCGATGGGAACGCAGACGGCACCGGAAGCTTCTGCGGCAATGAGGGCGAGGAGGAACCGGCTGTCCTGCGTACAGGAGACGGCGACGCGGTCTCCCTGGCGGATGCCGAGTTCCTTAAGCTTTTCCACTCCCCGCCGGACTCTCCTGCCGGCCTCACCGTAGGTGTAAGACCCGGAAGGATCGACCAGGAAGAGCTGATCCGGTGTCTTTTCGCTGTATTCAAAAAAACGTTTCAGAATTGTTTCTGACATCATATATCTGCACCTGTTCCAAGTTTTGAGCAGCCAAGACAGCGGGGCTTTTACCCCGCCGCACTTAACTGCCGCTTTCGTGTTTTATGATTATTTGAGCCGCTGGATCAGATCGTA
>CADCPJ010000153.1 GCA_902803245.1 uncultured Lachnospiraceae bacterium
GTAGCCGTATGGAATATATGCCACGTAAATCATCTCCTTTCGTCTGCGTCAACTGCACCGTCTGCAACCCGGTAACCGTATGGAATGTATGCCACGTGAATCGCCTCCTTGTCATCATCTGTAAATTGACATTCACAAAAATAGGCTGTGTAAATCACCTCCTGTCGCCATTATCTGTAAACTGGCATTCATAAAAAAACGCTGCGTGAATCACCTCCCATCGTCATCATCAGTACCATTCAGAACCCGGTCATCATACAGAATACATCACGTAAATCACCCCCTCTCCTCATCCAGCTCCAGCCCGCAGGTAAAGAGAAACCGCATATGGCAGCTGTAAATGGTGATGCGGGAAATATACTTTTTCAGGATCTTCTCGTCGCTATCTCCAAACCGGTCCGCGATGGGTCTCGCTGTGATGGTGTGCCTCAGCTCCTTAGCAGATTCATTTTCCGGATGATCTTTTGCATAAATGCCAAGAAGCCGCCTGTCGGCGCGGGAGAGCGACTGCGAATAGGTGAGTTTATTGAGAAGCGTGACAAAGCTGTGCCGGAGATCACGGCCGTGAATGAGGATCCTGCAGTTCCGGCTGCTCTTGCAGCGGTAGCGGTCATCGCCGTCGAGATTCATCGGCGCGCCGCACACGCCGCAGAAAAGGAGTCCGGAGAAGACCGTGAAGGTGGGTAATGGATTGGTGTGATGAAGGGAGAGAAGAGCCTGGACCCTTTCGAACTCCTGGCCGGTTACAAGCGGGACGTGGTGGGATTCGACGAGGTACTGGTCTTCCTCGCCTCGGTTCGGACGCTGCCTGAAGTTCTCGTCCGTGTAGGTTTTCTGCAGGAGAAGATCTCCCTTATAAAATGGATTCCGGAGAATGAGGCGCACGGTATTCGCCGCCCATGTGCCGCCTCCGGGAGATGCGAGATTCCGGCTGTTCAGGTGATTTGCGATGTTGTAGCACCCCTCCCCTCCAAGCGCCATGGCGTAGATCTGCCTCACGACGGCGGCCTGGTCGCTCAAGAGCACATACTCGACCTCCTCCGCTCCGCTGTCTGAAGGGCTGTGCTTGGCATACCCGTACGGCGGCTTTGACAGGACAAAACTCCCCTCCCGGAACCGCTTGCGGATACTCCATTTTACATTTCCGGAAATGGAGCGGCTCTCGGACTCGGCGAAGGCCGCGAGGAGAGTGAGCAGAAACTCCGTCTCCATGGCTCCGGTGTCGATATGCTCCTTCTCGAAAATGACGCTAATGCTGAGATCCGACAGCATTCGTATGGTTGCGAGCAGGTCCTTTGCATTTCTCGCAAAGCGCGAGATGGACTTGGTGAGGATCATGGAGACCCTGCCGGCCCTGCAGTCCGCGAGGAGCCTCTGGAAAGCGGGCCTGCTTGCAGACGTCCCCGAGAATCCCTGATCGGCGTAGATGCCGGCGAGCGTCCATTCCGGGTTCGATGCGATGACAGAGGTGTAGTGCTCCTGCTGATTCCGGAGGGACAGCTCCTGTTCCTCCATATCCGTGCTGACTCTGCAGTACGCGGCCACGCGAATCTCACTTCGCTTAAGTGTATGGGCCGGTATGATCCGTATCTGCCTTCCGACAACTGCCGGCTTTCCCGGCCGGATGAAGGCAGACGGCTCCGCCAAGGTCCACGCCGGACAGTAATACTCCTTCTTTAACCTGCTGAGCATATCAAGTTCCTCCTCTTCTATAGCCGTTAACGAAAATGTCTTTCTTGCACAGAACCTTTCGTTTTCCCTATATGCAGTGAATCTGTACAATTGCCTTCGGCAATTACTGAGGTTGATCAGCATCATTATAGCACGGGCTGCATAGAGATGCCCCGAGCCGCAGTGGACGGCAACTTGCAGATGACACATTTCACACTTCGCCCCGTAAGCACAGCGTCGCCCCGAGCCGCGTTGGAACGGCGCAGCTCATACGCTCTTAATAAACGGCAGCCGCTATACAATCCCAAGAACAGCAACCATTATATGGAAACCTCGCCTCATCCATGGTAAGATGAATCCAGACTGTTTACACGGAAGCACACTTGGGGACATCTCTGCCTATTCTGGTTCACCTGAGAAATTGTCGAAGTCAATTGCTTAGCTTAACTGCATATTAGGAAACAAAATGTTCTGCTAAAAAGGCCGAAGGTGTGCGCAGCGGAGACAATTTCGTTAACGACAATAAGAGGAACACTATGGACTTTGAAGATACTGTGAATATCGAATGGAGGGATTTGTTTCCTTCGGAAATGCTTAATGAGGGAGTCGCACTCTTTCTGAAAGGAAAGGCGAAGAAGCCGTCTGACGATGACGATAACTTCTATGCAACGGTGAGGGACGACCGCAATTATCACATTATGGTGACGGATCGCGGTGACGGTATAGAGCGCATGGATTGCGACTGCGGCCGCGCAGAAGGGGGACTCTGTGCGCATATGGCCGCTGCCCTGTGTCTGCTGGAGGATGCATATAACTGGTACTTCTATCCGTCTTATGATTACTATTTGAGGTGGACGCTCTTACATAAGCTGGGCTCCGGTGCCGGGAAAACCGGAAGAAGCGCTGCGGCCAAAAAATCCGGCAAAACCGCCGCAGCTCAGAAGTCCGGCAAAACCGCCGCAGCTCAAGAATCCGGAAGCGGGAAAACAAAAACCGCCGCAGCCCAAAAAGCCGGGGCGGATGGGAGCAGTGCAGTTTCCCGCACGGCAGACGTCGTTCCCATCGGCACTGCCCACCGCGAGGGAATCCTTAATATAAATGAGCTGAGCCGGGAGGACCTGGGCGAAAGAAAGAAAAGCCTGGCGGAGAGCGGCGGCGGGCAGTCCGCAAAGGTCGAGTCCTACAGCTATTTTGATTACAAGGCATTTTTTAAAGGCCTGGCCATCCCGGCCTCCGTCATGCGGGAGGCCCGGAAGCTCCTTAGCTCGGGGGAACTCACCCAGGCGCAGATCTCATCCGGCATGATGGCTGCCCCCTCG
Source organism: uncultured Lachnospiraceae bacterium (assembly GCA_902803245.1). Taxonomy (GTDB): domain Bacteria; phylum Bacillota; class Clostridia; order Lachnospirales; family Lachnospiraceae; genus Chordicoccus. The sequence goes on from CADCPJ010000153.1 coordinate 2,991, forward strand.
AGCATCGACCGCTACACCGAGGACTACTCCGAGCACGCTCCTGCGCAGATGCGCATCCGCGTCGTGCAGAAAAGCAAGAGCCAGACCTGGTCCGTGGAGCAGGTCTACAACTGGAATACACTCGAGTTCTCGCGCTGCACGAGCTGGCGCTGCAACATGTGGAATTATAATCAAACGGTCGCAGGCCACGAGCTGTGCGCCCATGAAGTCGCGACGCTGCTTGCCATGGAACAGTATCTCGAAAATCGCAACGCCGGGGACGGGACGACGCTCGCCGGGGAGTCATTTTTGCGAAAATTCCGCGGAGGCATTTCTGTCACGTCTATCCCGCGGGAAGCCGCAGAACCCGCGCAGCTCCTCACGATGAATCCTCAGGTGAGAATCGACGAGTATGACCGCTGGAGCGTGCAGTTCCAGGTCGGCGCGAAGAGGCTCTACAAGATCAAGGATCTCCCTGAATTTGTGGCAATGATGGACGCGCACGAGCACCAGACCTTCGGAAAGAGCACCGTCCTGAAACTCGGGCGGGAGTACTTAAGCCCCGCAACTGCCCACTGGATGCGGTTTATTGAGGACGCGCTGAACACCGTGAGAACCAACTCCGGACTCGACCGGAGGAGGCAGGATCTCTATTACTATGAAGAAGGAATGGGGTGGACAAAGCTCACGGACCGCATTCCCCTTGTCGGCGAAGTCCTGGACCACTTTGCGGAAGAGCTCGGAACGTCTTCAGCAGAAGCGGAGCGCCAGGGCAGCAAGTACGGCTCCAAGATCAAGTTCAACCTGACTGTCAGGGAAGGGAAGCTCCGTCCCCGCCTGAATGTATCCCCCTGGTACCGCGGCGACAGGAAGAGGTTCGAGGGAGTTGTCATCACGGGCGAAATCCCGAAGCTCTTCTACGGCTCAAGATACACCTATTATCTTAACGACAGTGAACTCATACGCGTCTCCTCCGATGATACGGCACGCCTTGCCCCCATTCTGGACAGCGCCAATCTCGTCGGGGAGATTGACCTCAAAATCGGCCGCTCCAATCTCTCAGGCTTCTACCGCAAGGTGCTCCCGGAACTGAAAGAGATCGCGGAAGTCGAATTGCTCCACCCGGAGGTGATTGAGAGCTATCTGCCCGAGGAGCCGGAATGCGTCTGCTATCTCGACGTGGACGAGGACTGCGTGCTCTGCAAGCCCTATGTGTATTACGGGACGAAGCAGCACAGCCCATTTGACGTCTACGGCTGGGAAATGAAAACCGTCATGCCCGAACACTACCGCGACGAGGGTGCGGAGACGGCTCTCATGAGGCTTCTCGAGGCATACCTTCCCGAGCGGGACGAATCGCTTCAGCTCTTCCTGACTGCGAAAGGAGAACTTCCTCTCTACGAATTCCTCTCGCACGGGCTGACCGAGCTCATGGAAATGGCGGACGTCCACGCCACGGACCGCTTCATGCGGCTGAAGGTCCGAAGCTCCGTCTCCTTCGAGGCCGGCGTCTCCGTAAAGAGCGGGATCATGGACTTAAGCCTCACATCGGACGAGCTCTCCCCGGACGAGCTGAGGAGAGTGTTTGACGGGTACCGCAGGAAGCTCACATTTATCCGCCTGAAAAATGGCGACTTCCTGAAGCTGGATCAGAACGAGGAGCTCATCCGGCTGGTCGAGCTCATGAACACGCTGCAGGTCTCCCCGAAGGAGTTTGCGAAGGGGAAAATGCACATCCCGATCTTCCGCGCGCTCTACCTGGACCAGATGCTGGAGCAGATGAGCGGGGTGTATGCTGAGAGGGACAGCCATTTTAAGAAGCTGATCAAGGAATTCAAGACCATCTCCGACGCGGATTACGAGGTGCCGGAGAAGCTCCGCGGCATCATGCGGAAATACCAGAAGACGGGCTACCGATGGATGCGCACGCTGGACGAGTACCATTTCGGAGGCATTCTTGCGGACGACATGGGACTCGGAAAAACTTTGCAGGCGATCTCCGTCATCCTGGCGGACCGCAGCGAGATCGATATGACGACGGGTGAGGTCGGCGAGGCCCTGCCTTCTCTCATCGTGTGTCCGGCTTCGCTCATTTACAACTGGGAGGAGGAGCTTCACCGCTTCGCCCCCTCCCTCAGCGTGTCCGTGATCGCGGGAACGCAGGAGGAGAGGAAGCTCCTGATCGCGGAGTGCGGCAGCTTCGATGTCGTCGTCACTTCCTATGACCTGCTGAAGCGGGACATCGCGGAATACGAGGAAAGGACGTTCCGCTTTGAGTTCATCGACGAGGCGCAGTACATCAAGAACCACGTGACGGCCGCCGCCAAAAGCGTCAAGCTGATCCGCGCGCAGTCGCGGTTCGCCCTGACCGGAACGCCGATCGAGAACCGGCTCAGCGAGCTCTGGAGCATTTTCGATTATCTGATGCCGGGGTTCCTCTATGACTACTCAACCTTCCGGAATGAGTTCGAGCTGCCGATCGTGAAGGATGAGGACAAGGAGACTCTGGAGAACCTTCGCCGGATGGTCACGCCATTTATCTTAAGGCGCGCGAAGCGCGAGGTGTTAAAGGACCTCCCGGACAAGCTCGAGGAAGTCCGCTATGCTGGATTTGCTTCCGGCGGACAGCAGCAGAAGCTCTACAATGCCCAGATCGTGAGAATGAAGGAGGAACTCCGCTCCCAGACGGAGGAGGACTTCCGGCACAGCAGGATCCAGATCCTGGCGGAGCTCACCCGGGTGCGGCAGATCTGCTGCGATCCCTCGCTCTGCTTCGAGGGCTATTCCTCTGACTCGGCGAAGCGCGAAGCCTGCATGGAGCTCGTCCGCAGCGTCATCGACGGCGAGCACAAGGCCCTGATCTTCTCGCAGTTTACCTCCATGCTCTCCCTCCTTGAGGAAGATCTGAAGAAGGAAGGGATCGACTACTACGTCATCACCGGGTCGACGCCGAAAGAAAAGCGCCTCCAGCTGGCAAATGATTTCAACTCGGACCGCACGCCTGTGTTCCTCATTTCGCTGAAAGCCGGGGGCACCGGGCTCAATCTCACCGGCGCCGATGTGGTCATCCACTACGACCCGTGGTGGAACGCCGCCGTGCAGAACCAGGCCACCGACCGCGCCCACCGCATCGGGCAGGACAAGGTCGTGACCGTCTATCAGCTCATCCTCCGCGGCACCATCGAGGAGCGCATTCTGGAAATGCAGAACACCAAACGCGCCCTGGCCGAGGACATCCTCTCCGCCGATGCCGTCAGTTCTGCGGCCATCAGCCGCGAGGA